>DAIOTV010000039.1:0-26243 GCA_036751825.1 Phycisphaerales bacterium | reverse complement strand
TACTCACCCGCCGGCGCGAAGTTCGGCACCGGACGGCCGCTGGCCTCGGCCTCGTCGGCGGCGATCCCGTTCGCTCGGATATCTCGGATCAACCATTCCATCTCGCTGATCTCCCTTCGCTGAGACTCGAGAATGCTGTCGGCAAGATCGCGCACCCGCGGGTCGTTGATCTGCGCGCGTTCGCTCGTCAGAATCGCGATCGAGTGATGCGGGATCATGCCCTCCATGTAGTCCGTATCGCTCACCGTAACCTGGCTTCGCACGAGCAACACGCCCGCCGCGATGAGCGACAGCCCAGCCGCGATCGTGACCGCGTTCAAAGCCCGGTCCGTGTACATCTGCCGCATGAATGACAGCATGACGAGAACCATTCCGCCGCCCATGATCAGCACCATGAACAGCCGCGTCTCGCTGAACCATGCATGCTCGATCAGCCGGTAGGAATGCAGATACATCAGCGCGAACATCACCGCCATCGATGTTGCAATCATCGCGGCGAATCGCGCATACGGCCGAGATCGAGAGCCTCGTTGCGAACCGCTGGGACTGGGCAACCCGACACTCCCTCCATCGTCGCTGTGAACGGCCACCGCGGCCACCGCATTGAAATAATGCCCGCCCCCGGTGAGCCGGCGGTGAACAACCGGTGAACTTGCTGTCATGGCGACTCACCAGGAGATCGCGGCGGTCCCAACCAGCGTCCGGATATCGGCCTCGCTCTCCAAGCGCAACGAGACGGTTTGGCGGAGGTTCCGTCCACGGGGCCCCAGATGATTGCCGATAGACCGTCCGGCAAGAGTCGACCAGTGAGGTTCGGAGGATCCCACCTTGAAGAGTTCTGTTCCGCAGTGGCCTTTGGTCGCGGCTTTCGCGTTGGCGGTCTGGGTCTTGACATCGCCCGGGTGTGGCAAGGCCACGCCCCCTGTTTCGGTGCACACGCCAGGTCTCCCCCCACCACCTCTGCCATGGCGGGAGAGCCTCGCCGAGGAATCGACGGAGGAGCGATTCACCATCAATGGTCGGGACCTCGTGCTCGTCAGCCGGGGCTTTGAGCGGCAGTTTCGTGCACAGGGAAGGCACGCGTATCGGCAGCGAGCGTACGGCCGAGCGACGCTCAGCGTTGACGACCATATCCAAGCGCAGGAACTCCGAGACGCGCGCACGAACGAGGTGCTTGTCCCGCTCGACATGCACTGTATCGTGGTGATTCCGAATCGCGAGGTGTTCGTCCTGCCCGCCGAGGTGCGTTACCAGGACACAAGCAACCCCAATCGTCCGATCATGGGCGACATCCCGCCGCACCCCGAGCGCCGGGCCATCGCGCATTTCCGTGAGACCGGACAACGCCTGCTGAAGAACCCGATCCGCCGCCTAAATGTCCAGACCGGCCGGCTCGAAGACACCGATCTGCTCATGGTCTGGTCGAGAGACATACCCGACGGCGAGGTCGAGACACGCTCTACGCTTGTGCTGGCGATCGAGCCCCAGCTTGATCCAGAAGGCATAGGCGTGCCGCGCGTAACAGCATTCGTCTACGACGAGAACGGCGAATCACTGGGCGTCTGGCCCAATCTCGTCCATGACGAGTGGACACCCGACGGCGTTCAGCGCCGCATCGTGCTCGATGAGCAAGGCAGACCGGTGCACTACATCCTTCTGGGGGAGCGGTTGGTCAGTGTCCATCGCGAACCGGTGCAGACATTCGGGTCCGGCCGATACGGCTCTCGTCCCGGCTTTGGCCGCAACCACAGGGACCCAATTCCAAAGACTCTGATCGATGATCCCCACGCGGCAGAGCGAGCCTGGGAGGATCAGCACGCACATGTCGCCCGCCTCGCTCCGGGCACGAGCCCAGACGAAGACCTGTGGGAGTTGTTCTGGTCCGACGGCGCCTGGGGTCTGCCAGCGAACATCCGAGGCCTGCGCCCGGTGATTACATTTGACATCACGGTTCATTCGGGAGATCCCAAGCAGCGGTGGACGCCACAGACAAGAGACTTCTGGCTGCAGCAGCTGGGAACCGAGCGCCCGGTGCACTATTGGCTGGTGAACTACATCCTGCCGGGCGAACCCGGCTATGCGCCCGTCGACGGGCTCGACCCGCCTGCTCACCGCTGGGGCCTTGCAAGCCGCGATCTCAATGTGTTCACAGGGCCGTTGTTCGATGAGATCGTCATCCATCCCACCGAGATTCTCGATGCCACCGGCGTCGGACCCGACGCCGGGACGGGCTACAAGAACTACCTGGTGTCGCGCAACAGAGTCTGGAACGATCCGGTGATGACCGTCCTCCGCGACGGCGATTGGATCGGCCTTTCACCAAACCTCCTGCCGTACTGGCGCGACAAGGGCGATCCAGAGCGGCAGCTGTTCGAGAACTTCACGCTGGGTATCGCGCCCACTATGGCGGAGGCGTTCACAAAGTCGCGTACAACGCAGGCGCTGCTGCTTGAGATGGCCCAGGCTCGCGCGACGGCGTACAGCGAACAGCAACTGGCCCGGGCCGCCTCACGCCAGAAACTCTACGAGGACACACGCTGGCGAGAGGCCATCATGCGCAGCGACTGGAACACCGTCGGACAGATGGCCGCGTGGCGAGGCGATGAAGACCTGATGTGGTACGCAAGAAACGCCCCCAACCCATCCCCTCAGATACTCGAAGCGGCCGCGGCAGGCCTCGCCGCGGGCAGCCAAGACAGGCAGTACCTCGAGCAACGCGCCAAGACACTCCGCGAAGCCGAACGCGCCCGTCAGCAGGCTCAACGCGAGTGGGAAGCAAGGCAGAGACAGGCAATCGCCGACCTCCAGGCCAGCGCCCCGAGAACAATGAGCCGGTCCTTTGGATCATCGTCATCGAGTTCGAGCAGCAGCTACCAGGGCCCCTCCGCGTGGGAGCGGTCGATCCAGACCAACCGACAGAGCGCTTTCGAGTTCAAGCTCTACCAACAGAAATGGCACGGCCGAAGCAACTGATCAAGCCGGAACTCCCGACCGGAGCGACAACGATTCGTTCGATCACAACCCAAAAACAGACACGCCCCCGAGCTTGATCTCGAGGGCGTCGTCTTGAAGCGAGGCGGACGGGACTCGAACCCGCAACCACCGGATCGACAGTCCGGGACTCTAACCAATTGAGCTACCGCCCCAAGTTGTTGCCGCGTGGTTGTCCGCAGCGACCCAAATGTAGCCCGTCCTGCGTGAGAGTCAAGCCGGTGAGGTCGCTCCGGACATGGAACGGCGGATATCGGCTTTTCGCGTCCGACACGATCGCGCCGCCTACTGGCCGATCTGAATGCGGTTGGCTTCCTGCTCGCCGATCGGGTTGCCGTTGGGCCCGACCTCGGCAGCAGCAAGATACATCAGGTACGTCGCGACGCCAAGGACCGCGACGGCGAGAAACAGCAACCCGGTGTACACATCGGGTCCTCCGCCTCGCTTGCGGCGTCCGCCCGGCATGGCCATGCCCATCTGACTCATTCGCAGGTCTCCTCTGAAATGCCGACGATTAGCGGTCCAGCGAACTGCGGACGAAGTCGCCCTCACGCACCTGCACATTCGGTCGGCCGAGCGGGTCGACGCGGCCCACCGATGTCTGGATGTCGGCCCGAACGATGTTCAGATCGGCGACCCAGCGGCCGTCACGGGTGATGAACAGCTTCACATTCTCCCGGACGCGATCACGCGTGCCCAGGTCGATTTCTGCAAACTGCTGGCCGTCGGAGCTGCGAACGGCGCGGACCCGGCCGCGGACGGGCGGGCCGTCGAGCTCGCTGATGCCCGTGCTCGTCGCGGCGGCCTGACCCGTGCCGCCGCGGTCAGCGTCAGCCTGGAAGTCGGCGACGACTTCCTGCAGGGCGCGATTCGTCTGGATCAGCACATCGTTCTGGTTCTCGAGGTCGTTCAGCCGCGCGATCAGGTCGATCTGCTGCGTCTTCGCGGTCAGATTCTCGTCGCGGAGCGTGCGGACCTCGTCGGTCAGGCTGGTGATCAGCACAGCCTGCGTGTCGGCGGTCTTGCCGAGGTCGCCGATCTGCCGTTCCACGCGGGCGCGGGCATCCTCGGCCTGCTTGGCCTGGATGCGGAGCTCTTCGAGTTCCGACAGCAGCCCGAGCCGCTGCTGATCGAGGTCCGTCAGCTCGGCCTTCTGCGTGTTGATCCGGCCCAACAGCTCCGCCCGCTCGTCCGCGAACTGGCTGCTCTGAAGCTCGAACCGCGAGTTTGCCGACTTCGCTTCGCTGACCTTGTCGTTGTAGCTTTCGATGATCGTCCTCGCGTTGAGCGCGTACGTCGAGGTGAGAGCCGCCAGCGCGAGCGCGAGCCCCGCGGCAAACACGACCAGAATCTTCGTCAGAATATGCACTTCATGCTCCGATCTGGGTCCACGAACTGGGCGAGGACCAACACACACTCACAAGCGTCATGCCGAACCTGGGCCGCTGCCCGGGTCGCACGGCCGCGACGCTTCGGCTCTGGTCACCATCCGTGGTGCCCCGCTGCACCCGCGGCAGGCTCTAACGATCCGCCCTGATCCGCGACTTGACTGAGACGCTGCTGCCCATCCCCACGGGACGCCGCGTGCGGCTCTGAGTGTAGCGTCAACCGCTCCGCTTGTCCCCGGCTCGCATTCCCTGAGATTCGTTACGAGCGGTTCAGCCCGATTGATCCGCCCGAACCGCCGACAGCTCGCAGGATCCCCGCCGCCGCCGAAGCCCGAACGCGTCCTGAACGATCGTCCAGCATCGTCCGCAGCCGCCTGAGATCCTGATCGCGGGCCGTCCACCCATACACCGCGGCGGCGTCGGCTCGCAGCACCTCGCGCGGCGCGTCCCAGAACTCGTCCGCCACGAACCAACCGTTGAGATCGCCGAGCTTGGACATCGAGATCGCGATCGCCAGTTGCACCTCGGGGGGCATCCGCTGGCCCTGGTTGTCCTCGGTCTCGGCGATCTGCACGAGCCGTCCTCGCGACGCGTCGTCCCGGATCTCCCCCACGATCTGGATCGCCAGCGCCATCGCCTCGAGGTCGCTGGCCTGCGAGGGGTACAGCGCCGCCCGCACCACGCCCACCTGCTGGCGATCGCCGAGCTTGATCATGGCTTCGCTGATCTGCAGTTCGACCACGCGGCGCTGAGCCGACGACGCCATCTCCATGGGAGCCCTCGCGGCATCGCGGAGCAGTTCGATCGCCGACGCGTCGCCCAGCTCACCCAGCAGGTACGCCGTGTGGCCGCGCAAACCGAACGGCTCGCCGCTGATCAGGAACCTCGCCAGCGGGCTGCGGTCGACCTCGAAGCCCAGCCTGGTGAGCGCGAAGATGGCCGACGCCCGGGCGTAGTCCGATTCGTCCGCCAGCATGCTCCGAAGCAGCGGCTCGTGGTCGCGCAGCCCGGCTCGGCCGACGGCAACCGCCGCGATGCTGCGCACGCCGATGTTCTCGTCGAGCAGCGCCTCCGCAGCGACGGTGTCCAGTTCGGCGGGTGCAAGCTCGAGGGCCTCGATGGCGTTCGCTCTCGTCAGAGCGTCCGGCGATCGGACGAGCTGCTGAAGGACAACCACGGCGGCACTGCGCAGATCCTCTCGCTCGGCCAGGCGGCGCCGGTCGGTGCGGATCTCGTCGGCCGACGGCGCCCCACGATCGGAAGCGTCCGACGCGTAACGCTCGCCCGATCCACCACCGCAGCTCGCCGAAACCACCGCGCAGGTCGCCACAACGAGCAATCGTCCCCCGGTTGCGAAAAGCTGGATCATGCGTCATCTCCTTGGCCCGAGACCGGCGGGACCGCCGGCTCGGCTGATGGTGCGCCCTTCGGACGGCGCACGAAGGTCACGAGCAAGCCGACGAGCGTGAAACCCGCACAGGCGGCCCCGAAGCTGTCGCCGACACGCTGGTAGATCGTGACCGTCCCGCCGGGCGCGATGGCGCCCACGAGAACCCCCTCGCTGCGCGGAGCCAGCGCTGCTGTCACGCGCCCCTCGCGATCGATGACCGCCGAGACACCCGTGTTGGCGCAGCGGATCATGGGCAAACGGTGCTCGACGCATCGCCAGCGTGCCTGGAGCAGGTGCATCTCGCGGCCCGGGTCGAACCGGCCGAACCAGCCGTCGTTCGTTACAACGCACAGCAGCTCCGTCGGTCGCCCGGAGGCTCGCGCGGCGTTGACGAGGCCGCGGACCGTCGGCGCCATCGACGACTCGAAGCAGATGGGCGTCGTCACGGTGACCTCGCGCCCCTGCATCGGGACGGCGAAGCTCACCGCCTCGCCGCCGGGCGTGAGGCCGAAGTCCATCCCGGACGCGCCGAGACCGATCCTCAGTACCAGATCGCGAAGCCAAGGGAGCGATTGAATGTACGGCAGCGTCTCGCCGAACGGCGTCGGACGCAGCTTGTCGTAGCGCGGGCCGCGGACGCGCCCCTCCGCGAGCAGGTACACCGAATTGAAGGTGTCGTCCCAGATGGCCCGGTCCCCATCGAATCGGATGCCGTCGAGCGTGATGCAACCCACGAGCATGGGAACACCGAGTCGACGCTGCTCGGTCAGCAGCGCCCCGCCGAAAGGCTCGTCCACCACAGCCCGGCCCGCGGGATCGAGCATCCCGCCGGGGAGAACGGTCTCGGGCGTCACCAGCAGTTCTGCCTCGGCCCGCACGGCTTCGTCCGCGAGCGCGATCAGCGAGCGGAAGTCCTCGACGAGCTGCTCCTGCGTCGGGAAGACCTTGTTGCTCTGAGGCACATTCGTTTGCAGCGCGGCGACTCGGATCGGTCGGCCCGGCTCACCGCCACGCGGGACAAGAGCCGACGCCCCAAGCAGCCCGATGAGCCCGGCGGACACCCCGAGGGCGATGCGACGATGCGTCGCAGAGCCAACCCGTCGGGCGACAACGATGCCGCTGAGTGCGACCACCACCCACGAGACAAAGTAGACGCCACCGAACGCGGCCCCGCGGGCGATCGTCGGAAACTCAACCATGGGGTGCCCCGCCAAGAACCACGCGTAGCCGCCGAACGCGAGTTCGCCGCGCGTGTACTCAAGGGCAACCCACGCGGTCGGGACGATCACCGCCGGCCCGCCGACCATCCCGAGGTGCCGAAGCCTCGCGAGAACCACGACCACCAGCGCGGGCCAGAGACCGAGATAGGCCACGAGAGGAACGACGCCGGCCAGCGAAACCTCGGCGATCCAGGCGTGGTGGTAGCCCCACAGCGGCAGCGTGCCGAGGCCCACACCGAAGGCGGCGAGCATCGGTCGGCTGGTCCGCCAGGCGACGACCGCCACGGGCAGCGGCGCGACGAGGCCGATCCACCACAATGAAACAGGCGGAAGGGAGAGGAAGGCGAGGACCGACCACAGCAGCCCCGCGGCCACGGCGGCGCCACACTCGCGGGATCGGGGAGCCACCGGCGATCCGGCGTGCGACGCTTCGGCCTGGCGCAGCTTCGAGCTCACCGCCCGGCGAAGTCGATGATCCGAGCGATCTCGGTTCGGAGCTCGTGCCTCGGCACGACGCGATCGACCATGCCGCACTTCTTCAGGAACTCGGACCGCTGGAATCCCGGAGGCAGATCCTG
The DNA here is from genome assembly GCA_036751825.1 of Phycisphaerales bacterium. Taxonomy (GTDB): domain Bacteria; phylum Planctomycetota; class Phycisphaerae; order Phycisphaerales; family UBA1924; genus JANQQZ01. The sequence continues at coordinate 18,676 of DAIOTV010000039.1, read as the reverse complement.
CCGGATGGTCTGCTTGATCACGCGCGGGCCGGCGAAGCCGATCAGCGCCTCGGGTTCCGCCAGAATGATGTCGCCGAGCATGGCAAAGCTCGCCGTCACGCCGCCCGTGGTCGGATCGGTCAGCACGCTGATAAACAGGCCGCCGGCGTCGTCGAAGCGGGCCAGCGCCGCGCTGGTCTTGGCCATCTGCATCAGCGACAGGCCCGATTCCTGCATACGGGCACCGCCCGAGCAGCTGACGATCACGAGCGGGAGGTTCAGCTCGGTGGCGCTCTCGATCGCACGGGTGAGCGTCTCGCCGACCACCGAGCCCATCGATCCCATCATGAAGGTCAGGTCGAGGCAGGCCAGCACGGTCTGTCGGCCGCGGACGAAGCCGATGCCAGCCATGACGGCGTCCTGCCGGCCGCTTCGGATCTGCTCCGCGAGCAGACGATCCTTGTAGCTCTTCAGATCCGAGAACGAGAGCGGGTCGTTGGAGCTGAGATGCTCGTGCATGGGCTCGAACGTCCCATCATCGACGAGCTGGCTCACACGGGTCGCTGCGCTGATGCGGAAGTGGTGCGAGCACTCGGGGCACACCGAGAGATTGGCTTCCATCTGCTTGCGGTAGATCATCCCGCTGCAGCCCGGGCAGCGGAGCCACAACCCTTCCGGGATCGATGAACGCCGCTGTCCGCCGGCCTGAGCGCCCGCCCTGACTCCGGCCTTGCTGATGTCTTGCGTCGCCGCCTGACTCATCGAATCGCCTCCCGAGTGTTCGCCGATTCCTGGCCCACCCCGGTCAATCTCAGGTTCCAACCCCGGCTCCTTCGCGTGCGTTGCGAAGCCGGGCACGCGACACCTCGTGCCAGTCGTGGAAAGGGTGCTCGGAGCCGACGAGTTCCCCCTGGTTGCCCGCGAGCCAGCGACGAACCAACGTGAAGGACATCGGCCGAAGCACAATGCCGACGCCAGGATCCGGGTTCCGCAGCCGATCGATCGCCCGACCGATGGCTCCCACAAGGCGATCCACGGCCTCCGGCAACGGCTCGCCTTCGGGGACGCTCACGGTCATCGGGTGCTCACGCCACTGGCGATACGCCGAGGGGAACTTCTCTTCAAGCTCCTTCTCGCGCAGACCCTCCCACAGGCCCATGCCCACATCGTGCAGGTCGCCGACCTTCCGGGGCCGGCCCCCCGTGACGCGCGCGACGGCCTCCGCTGTCGCCAGCAGGCACTGGTCCGGCCCGTGCAGAATCGTGCTCAACTCGGCCCCTTCGAGCCCTTCGAGCATCGAGGCAAGGTAGCCGGAACTGTCAGGAGCGAGAGGAAGGTCCACCCGACCAACAACCCGGCCGGCGACGTCCCACTCGGTCGCACCGCTGCGGATCAGAACGATGTTGTACGTTTCGGGCTTGCGCATCGAAAAAGGAACGGCTCCGTCGGCTGCCGAGCAGCCCCCTTGGATCGCGGGTGCGGACATTCGCGTGAACCCAGAGTTTAGCCCGAGCCTTCCCGCTCCCGCGATGTCCGGCCGGCACCCCGTCCATGTTGCAAACGCAAGCGATTACTCCGTCATCGACTGCACGATTCCGGACCACCCTGCCCGTGGCTGGCCGAACAGGGCCGAGCCGGCGACAAGAACGTCGCAGCCGGCCTCGCGCACCAGCGTCGCGTTGGCCGGGCCCAGCCCGCCGTCCATCTGGATCCACCGGTTCGCCCACGCCCCTGACCGGGCCGACCGCGTCTTCTCGACAACCTCGCCCATGAACGCCTGCCCGGCAAAGCCCGGCCGAACGCTCATCACCAGCAGCATCTCGAACCCGTCCGCCCAGCCGGCGACGGTCTTGTAGGGCGTTTCCGGGTTGATCGCGATGCCGGCGGTGCAGCCGAGCCCACGCACCCGCTCCGCCAGCCCGCGGGCCTCGCCTTCGCTCATCACCTCGGCGTGGAACGTGATGTGGTCCACCCCCGCCTCCGCGAAAAGCTCCACGAAGTCGCCCGGATCGGTCACCATGAGGTGGGCATCGAAACAGACGCCGGGCATCGCCGCCCGCAGGTTGTTCACAAGCGCCGGGCCGAAGGTCAGGTTCGGGACAAAATGGCCGTCCATGATGTCCAGGTGCATGACCGTGGCGCCCGCCTCGACCGCCGCTCGGCACTCGTCCGCCAAAAAGGCAAAGTCGGCCGCCAGGATCGACGGCGCGAAGTGCACCCCCCCGCCCCGCCCTCGAAAAAGTTCACGCCCCGTCGCCGCCGGCTTGCTCGTCGTCATGCCGAACTGTAACCGCGCCCGCACGCCCCGTACGATGCCCCGGACCGACCCCGAGGAGACCCTTATGCCGTCGATCGACGATCTACGCCCCAGACTGCAAGCCGCCAATCAGGCCCACCTTCTGACCTTCGTCGATCGGCTCAGCGACTCCGATCGCAACGCCCTGCTGACGCAGCTCGCCGCGATCGACCTCGACCGCCTCCCTGGGCTGATCGACGAGTATGTGCTGAACAAGCCCGTGTTCGCGCTCCCCGAAGATGTGGACGCCGCCGCCTACTACCCCGCCGACCCCGAGGCCGAATTCAAGCCCTACGACGCGGCGAAGTACCACGCGACCGGCGAAGACCTGCTCCGCGCCGGCAAGGTCGCCTGCTTCACCGTCGCCGGCGGCCAGGGCTCGCGCCTCGGCTACGACGGGCCCAAGGGCTGCTACCCAGCGGGCGCCGTCACCAGGAAGCCCCTCTTCCAGATCTTCGCCGAGGGAGTGCTCGCGACATCGAAGAAGTACGCCAGCACCGTCCCCTGGTGCATCATGACCAGCCCGCTCAACCACGACGCCACCGTCGCATTCTTCAAGGAGCACGACCACTTCGGCCTAAACCCGGCCGACGTCATGTTCTTCCCTCAGGGCACCATCCCCAGCTTCGACATGGCCACCGGCAAGATCCTGCTCGCCCGCAAGCACGAGCTCGCCACCAACCCCGACGGCCACGGCGGCTCGCTCACCGCGCTGCACACCTCCGGCGCCCTCGACGACATGACCAAGCGAGGCATCGAGCACATCAGCTACTTCCAAGTGGACAACACCAACGTCAAGGTCGCCGACCCGCTCTTCCTGGGCCTGCACGCCGCCGCCCCCGACAGCTCCGCCGAGATGTCCAGCAAAATGCTCCCCAAGGCCTACCCCGAGGAAAAGCTGGGCCTCTTCGCCACCGCCGGCGGCCGCGTGTGCGTGATCGAGTACTCCGACATGCCCATGGAGCAGCAGCGCGAGACGCTGCCCGACGGCCGACTCCGCTTCCTCGCCGGCAGCCCCGCGATCCACATGTTCAGCCGAGCCTTCGTCGAGAAGGTCAACACCGACAAGAACTTCGACCTGCCCTACCACCGCGCCGAGAAGAAGATCCCCCACGTCGATCTCGAGACCGGCGAGCTGGTGGACCCCACCGAGCCCAACGGCGTGAAGCTCGAGCGCTTCGTCTTCGACGCCCTGCCGAAGGCCGAGAAGTCGATCATCCTCGAGACCAGCCGCGTGGAGGACTTCGCCCCGATCAAGAACGCCGAGGGGATCGACAGCCCGCAGTCAAGCGCGGAGCTTCAGACGCAGAAGGCCGCCAACTGGCTGGAATCCGTCGGCGTCGAGATCCCGCAGAAGCCCGACGGCACGCCGCACTGCGTGCTGGAGATCAGCCCGCTGACGGCGCTGGAGCCGGGGGATCTCAAGAAGGCGGACCTGCCGAAGAAGATCGAGCGAGGATCGCGCGTAGAGTTCTGATGCTTGCACCCCAGAAGTCCTCGAGATGAACTGGCTCCTCATCATCCTCGGCCTCGGTCTCGTCACGCTCGGAGCGGAGCTGCTCGTCCGCGGCGCGAGCCGGCTTGCGCTGCGGCTCGGGCTCTCGCCCATGTTCGTCGGGCTCACGCTCGTTGGGGCCGGCACGTCTAGCCCGGAGCTGGCCGCGTCGGTCACAGCCTCGCTCCGCGGGCTCGACGACATCGCCGTCGGCAACGTCGTGGGCTCCAACCAGTTCAACCTGCTGCTGATCCTCGGGCTGGCCGCGGCGGTGTGCCCGATCCGCATCTCGTGGCGGATGGTCCGCGCTGAGACCTTCTGGATGATCGCCGCGGCCCTCGTGCCGCTCGCCGCGTTCGCCACCGGCAGGACATTCGGCATCGGCGTCGGCGTGGCGATGCTCGTCGGGCTGGTGGCGTACATCTGGCTCTCGTTCATCGTCGCGAGGCGATCGGGCAGCGCAGCCAGCGATGAGGTTCCTTCGACGGACAAGCGCCCTTCGGTGCCCGTGAACACGGCGTTCGTGGTCGCCGGGCTCGCGCTGCTGGTGTGGGGGTCGTCGATGTTCGTCGGCGCGGCCTCGGCTGTCGGCACCGCGGCCGGGCTCTCAGAGCGCGTGATCGGACTGACCATCGTGGCCGCCGGCACCTCGATGCCCGAACTGGCGACATCGCTGGTCGCGGCGATCCGCCGGCACTCGGCGCTGGCCGTCGGCAACGTGCTCGGGTCGAACGTGTTCAACGTGCTCGGGATTCTCGGCATCGCGTCGATCGTCCGGCCGCAGGTCTTCAGCGATCGCATGCTGATGGTCGATGTGCCGGTGATGATCGGCGCCACGCTGCTCACCGCGGCCCTGCTCTGGCGGACCCACGGCATCCCCCGGGCGTGGGGCATCGCCATGGTTCTCCTGTTCGCGGGCTATGTCGGCGTGCTGATCGCAGGCTGATCCAGCGGCAGCACGCGACCGAGCGTGCTCTCGATATCACGCACGAACCCGCCGCAGTTGAAGTAGTCGCGGAGCACCCGGCGGGCGTTGCGGACGATGCGCGCCGATTCGCGCGGGTCACGGAGGTATCGCTCGCAGATCTCGGCCGCCCCGTCGAAGTCCCAGGGGATGGGGACATAGGTCTCTCCCGGGATGTAGATGTCGGGGCTGGTCACGAGGTGGCTCATGTCGGGCTTGACCAGCAGCGAGCCGCAGGCGATGGCCTCGTAGTCTCGGAAGCAGACCTCACCCCATCCGAACGGGCTGATGGTGAGCTTGGCCAGGGCCATCTCGGCGAAGTATCGCTTCGCCCCGACGCGGCCGACGCCGGTCATGCGGCGCTTCGCCGCGAGTGGTTCAATCGCTTCGAGCAGCTTGCGACGGCTGAACTGGTACCACTGCTCCTTCTTGGCCGCGTTCGTGAGGCCAACGCGGCGGTTGATCGCGAACGGCCGCAGTTTCCACGGCACGCTCGCGCGGTCCGACAGCGTCAGGAGCGTCCGGTTCCGGAAGCACACGCCGAGGTTCCATCCCGACACCACCTTGTGCAGGTGAGCCGGGTCCGGCGTGCTGCCAAAGTGCCAGCCGTCGAGGTCGAAGCCGAACGTATTCTGCACGAAGTCGGCGTAGACGAACCCGCCGGCGTAGTGCCGCTGATAGGCGTCGGTGTCGCGGAGCACCTGACGCTTGATGTAGAGATCGACATGCGGCAGCACGCCGAAGTGCGGCGAACAGGTCGGGGCGTAGTAATCGAGCATGACCAGCTTCGGGCGGGGGTCCCGGTCGGTAAACTCGGCAAAGAGCGCTTCAAGATCGGTCGCCGACACCGACCAGTGCGGCATCACCACCACGGCGTCAACGCCGGCGTCCGGAGCGCACGCCGACCCGAGCCCGGCCCGGATCTCGGTCAGATCGTCGATGTGGCTGAGCTCGACCGTCAGGCCAAGCCGGCGGCGGAGCTCGGGGGCGAACATGCGGAAGCCCTGGACCTGGTGCCCCGTCGGCGTCGCGGTCACCTCTCCCCGCGAAAGAACCACAACACGAGCGGACATGTTCAGGCTCCCCTCTCACCCGGGGCCATGCGGTCTTGCAAGGCCGTCCGCTCGGCCGGCACGGCCCCTGGCGTCGGGACATAGAGTACGCCCGTCATGACGCAACACCACCAACAGCCAGCGGGGGATCTGCCGCCCCACCGCTACACCGCAGCAATGGCGAACGAACTGGAGCCGCGCTGGCAGCAGCGATGGGCGGCGGACGGCATTCATCGCGTGCCAAACCCGGGCGACAGCGCCTTCGACGCGTCGAAGCCCAAGTTCTACGCCCTCGACATGTTCCCCTATCCGTCGGGTGCCGGCCTGCATGTGGGTCACCCCGAGGGGTACACGGCCACGGACATCGTCGGCCGCTACAAGCAGATGCGAGGGTTCAACGTCCTGCACCCGATGGGATTCGATGCCTTCGGGCTTCCCGCCGAGCAGCACGCGATCAATACCGGAGAGCACCCAGCCGGCTTCACACGCAAAACGATCGACAACTTCCGCCGGCAGCTGCAACGCTTCGGCTTCGCCTACGACTGGGAACGCGAGTTCGCGACCATCGACGAGGACTACTACCGCTGGACGCAGTGGATCTTCCTGCAGATCTACAACAGCTGGTTCGACGCTGAAGCCAACAAAGCCCGCCCGATCGAGGACCTCGTCGCCCTCATGGAGTCCGGCAGCGGACGAGTCGGCCCAAGCGGCGAGCTCGTGCGCATCGGCCCCAACCAGCGAGCGACCGAATCGCTCGGCGGCGAGCCCGGCACCGCCCGGCAGTGGCACGAACTGACCGCACCCGCGCAGCGAGCCTTCATCGACGACCACAGACTCGCCTACGTCGGGGAGCAGATCGTCAACTGGTGCCCGGCGCTGGGCACCGTGCTCGCCAACGAAGAAGTCATCGAAGGCCGAAGCGAACGCGGCGGACACCCGGTGCTCCGCAAGCCCCTGAAGCAGTGGCTCTTCCGCATCACCGCCTACGCCGATAGGCTGCTGCAGGGCCTCAACGAGCTCGACTGGCCCGAGTCGACCAAGACCCAGCAGCGCGAGTGGATCGGCCGAAGCGACGGCGCCGAAATCGACTTCCCGCTCGACATCGATACCGACAACCCCGACATCGATGCCGACCTGCCGCCCGCCCTGCGGGTCTTCACGACCCGGGCCGACACGATCTTCGGCGCGACCTACATGGTCGTCGCCCCCGAGCACCCGATCGTGGCCGCGCTGCTCGAGAACCCGAGGCCGGAAACTCCCGCCGACAGGCTGCGGGACTACGCCGATTGGGCGAGCAACCGCTCCGACCTTGAGCGGCAGGAGTCGCGCGAGAAAACCGGCTGCTTCACCGGGGTCTACGCGATCAACCCGGCGAACGGCGAGCGGATCCCGGTCTGGACCGCGGACTATGTGCTGATCAGCTACGGCTTCGGCGCCATCATGGCCGTGCCCGCCGGCGACGAGCGCGATTTCGAGTTCGCCACCGCCTTCGGCCTGCCGATCACCGATGTGGTCTACCCGCGCACCATCGCGGCGATCGCCTACTACTGCTCGAAAGCGGACGAGGCCGAGATCGCCGAGGGACGATGGAAGCGGGTGCTCGCAGACTTCCTGGGCCTCGTCACCACAACAAACCTTCCGCACGATGTGTTCGCAGACGGGCTGCGGTCCGTGCGCGTTCGCCGCGAGGACCCGACGACCGACGGGCCCGACTCGGCCGAGCTCGCCCAGAAGGGCTTCGCCGGCGCCCGCGGCTCCATCCGCGCCGAGTACGAGGCCTCGATCGAGGACATCGGCGTGGGATCCTTCGAGGACCTGCGCTGCATCTTCGCGGAGCGGCGCTACTTCGCGCACACCGGCGTTGCCTTCACCGGCCACGGCCTGACCGTCAACTCGTCGAACGACCGCGTCTCGCTTGACGGGCTCGTCAAGCCGCAGGCGATCGAGCGAGCCATCGCCTGGCTCGAGGAGACCGGCATCGGTCGCCGGAAGATCAACTACCGCCTGCGAGACTGGCTCTTCAGCCGGCAGCGGTACTGGGGCGAACCGTTCCCCATCGTCTTCGACGAACGCGGCAACCACCACGCCGTCGCCGAGTCGACCCTGCCCGTGACGCTGCCCGCGCTCGACGACTACCAGCCCGTCGAGAGCGAGGACCCGCAGCCCCTGCTCGGCAAGGCGGCGGACTGGGTGAATGTCACCGCCGGCGAAGCGGGCGTCGAGGGTCTCGATCCGAGCACCCCGCTGAAACGAGAGACCAACACGATGCCCGGCTGGGCGGGCAGCTGCTGGTACCACATCCGCTACTGCGACAACCGCAACCCCGACCGCTTCATCGGCGACGAGGCCGACGCGTACTGGCTCGGAGAGAACGGCGTGGACCTCTACATCGGCGGCGCCGAGCACGCCGTGCTGCACCTGCTCTACGCCCGCTTCTGGCACATGATCCTGCACGATCTTGGGCATCTGCGCAGCCGGGAGCCCTACCGCAAGCTCTTCCATCAGGGTCTGATCACCAGCCACGCGTACCAGCGCAAGGACAAGTCGCTCGTGCCGGTGGACGAGGTCGAAGAACGCGACGGCTCGTTCGTGCACACCCCCAGCGGTGACAAGGTCACCCCAACCGTTGCCAAGATGTCCAAGAGCCTGAAAAACGTGGTGAACCCGGACGAGATCATCGAGCAGTTCGGCGTCGACACCTTCCGCCTCTACGAGATGTACATGGGCCCCCTCGAGGCCAGCAAGCCCTGGAACACCGACGACACCGTCGGTCTCTACCGCTTCCTGCAGCGCGTCTGGCGCCTGTGCGTCGACGAAACGACCGGCGACGCAAGGCTCGTCGATCCGGGCGACGAGGCGATCGAGAAGCTGCTCCACCGCACGATCGCCAAGGTCGGGGACGACATCGAGCGGCTGAGCTTCAACACCGCGATCGCCGCGATGATCGAGTTCGTCAACGCCGCCGGCAAGACGGGCCTGAGCAAGGACCAGGCCGACCGCTTCCTGCGGATTTTGGCGCCCTTCGCGCCGCATCTTGCCGAAGAAATCCGCCGGGAGAAGCTCGGCATCCCCGGCGCGACCGCCCACGCGGAGTGGCCCGGCTTCGACGAGGCGATGCTGACCGACGACCAGATCGAGATCCCGATCCAGATCGCCGGCAAGGTCAAGGCGCGCGTCAGCATGCCCGCCGGCGCGGACCAGAAGACGATGGAACTCCTCGCGATGGAGTCGCCGCAGGTGAAAAAACTCCTCGCGGGCAAGACCGTTCGGAAAGTGATCGTCGTGCCCGGTCAGATCGTCAACATCATTGCAACCTGACCCGGCGACGCCGCGGGGAGCGACATGGACGAGCGATTCAAGCAGCTGCCGAGTTACCTGCGCGAGCGTGCCCGGCGGATCGAGCTGGCGGGTGTGCCGGCCCTGATCGCGGTTCCAGAGTCCGAAAGACCGGTTCCTCTCATGCTCTGGATGCACGGCCGAACGGTCGACAAGGAACTCGACCCCGGTCGATACCTCCGCTGGCTTCGCGCCGGCATCGCCGCGGTGGCGGTCGACCTTCCCGGTCACGGGGAACGCCACGGGCCACGCCTGCACGACCCGGAGTGCACACCCCGGGTGCTGGGCCAGATGCTCGCCGAGGTCGACGATGTCCTGAACGCCCTCACGAGACTCAACGGCGACGGCCGCCTCGATCTGACCCGTATGGGGATCGGCGGGATGTCGGCGGGCGGCATGGTCGCGCTGCGGCACCTCTGCAACGACCACATGTTCCTGTGCGCCGCGGTCGAGTCGACCACGGGCTGGCTCGCCGAGCTCTACGAGCCCTCGCTCTCCGACGCGCCGACCTGGCCCGTCGACCACGACCCGGCGGTCGTCGAGCCCATCGACCCCATGAAGCACCTCGACGGCTTCCGGCCCGTCCCCCTGCTCGCGCTGCACTCGGAGGCGGACGAGACCGTCCCCTGGCCCGGTATGAAAGCCTTTCTCGGCGCGCTCGCGGATCGGTACGAGGCCGCCGGCATGTCGCGCAACCTCATCGAGATCCGAACCTGGCCCAGCACCGGAGCCCCGTTCGAGCACGCCGGATTCGGCAAGGTCGCCGCCGACGCCAAGAACATCCAGACCGAGTTTCTGGTCCGCCACCTTGTCGGCGTTCAGCGATGAAGCTCAACCCCTTCGCAGGCCTCCCCAACCCGAAGAATGTCTGGGCGTGGGGCATGTTCGACCTGGCCAACCAGTCGTTCACGCTGCTGATCAACACGCTTCTCTTTGCGGTCTACTTCAAGGAGGTCGTCGTCGCGGACCCTTCGCGTGGCGATTCGCTGTGGTCCATCGCGTTCTCGGGCAGCATGCTGCTGGTGGTCGTCTGCTCGCCGATCTTCGGCGCGATCGCCGACATCCGGGGTCTGCGGAAGCGATTTCTGATGACAACCGGCGTGCTGTGCGCGCTGCTCACATGCCTTCTCGCGATGGTCGAACCGGGCCTGGTTCTGCTCGCGATGCTGCTGTATATCCCGGCGAACTTCTGCTACCAGATCGGGGAGAACTTTCTGGCGTCCTTCCTGCCCAGCGTGTCGACGCCGCGGAACATCGGCCGCGTCTCGGCGACCGGGTGGGCCATGGGGTATGTCGGTGCGCTCTTCCTGCTCGTGCTCACGCTCGGCGCCATGATCGCGATGAACCTCGAGGATCCATCGCGCTGGCGTGTGTTCTTCATCTTTGCCGGCGTGTGGTTCCTGCTGAACATGATTCCATCGGCGCTGATCCTCCGCGAGCCGCTGACCGACGCCTCCACGCACAGCACCGGCACACTCGCCGGTGAAGCCATTGCACGGCTGAAGGACACACTGCGCAGCGCCGCGCAGTACCGCGAACTCATCACCTTCCTGGCGGCGTTCTTCGTCTTCGGCATGGGCGTCCAGACCATCGTCGCGTTCGCAGCCATCCTCGCGGGTGATTTCGGGATCGCCGGCACGGGGCTGGTGCTGTTCGTGCTGCAGATCACGCTGACGGCCGGCGCGACCGCCGTCGCCACAGCCTTCTTTCAGGACAAGATCGGCGGCAAAGCCACCGTCATTGTGTACCTGATCGTGTGGATGGTCAGTTCGCTCGCGCTGCTCGGCATCAGCCTCGTGCCCGACAACCCCGCGGCCGCGACCGATCCGAGCATCCCCGCCAAGCCCCAGTGGATGTTCTGGCTCGTCGGCAACGGCATCGGTTTCGGCGTCGGCGGCATCGGCACGGCCAGCCGGTCGCTCGTCGGCAAGTTCACGCCCGCACACAAAACCGCCGAGTTCTTCGGGCTCTGGGGCATGGTCTTCAAACTCGCCGGCGTCGTCGGCGTGCTCAGCTTCGGGCAGGTGAAGGCATGGATCCCAGACCCGTACGGCATGCCCGCATCGCTGGCGCTGCTCTTCGGCTTCTTCGCGATCGGCCTGGTCCTGACCCTGCGCGTCCGAGAAACCGCCGGGCTGCGAGCCGCCCGCCGCGCTGAACGCCTCGCGACCCTGACCCCTCCGCTCCGTGCGCTCCACGCCCCTCCAAGTTCCCCGTAATCCGCAAGGATTCCCGGCGGTATCTCGCGGCATCTGGACTATCCTTCGGCATGGCCCAATCGACGATGTCCAGCGTGCCCGATGCTACCGGCCGATTCGGTCGCTACGGGGGCGTGTTCGTTCCAGAGACCCTCGTCGCGGCGCTCACGCAATTCGCCGAGGTCTACGCCGAGGCCCGAATCGACCACGACTTCTGGGACGAACTCGAGCACCTGAACCGCACCTTCGTCGGGCGAGCCACCCCGCTCTACCGCGCAGATCGCCTGACCGAGCACGCCCGCTCCATCTCCGAGTCCCACGGCGGCGCCACCATCTGGCTCAAGCGCGAAGACCTCGCCCACACCGGCGCCCACAAAATCAACAACACGCTCGGCCAGGGGCTGCTCACCAGACGCATGGGCAAGCAGCGCATCATCGCCGAGACCGGCGCCGGCCAGCACGGGGTCGCGAGCGCCACCGCCGCGGCCCACTTGGGCCTGGCGTGCGATGTCTACATGGGATCCGAGGATGTCCGCCGCCAGCATCTCAATGTCATCCGCATGAAGATGCTCGGGGCCAATGTGATCCCCGTCGATTCCGGCTCGCGTACGCTCAAAGACGCGACCAACGAGGCGATGCGCGACTGGATGGGCTCCGTCGACGGCACGCACTACATCATCGGGTCCGTCGTCGGGCCGCACCCGTTCCCGATGGTCGTTCGCGACTTTCAGTCGGTCATCGGCCGCGAGACGCGTGAGCAGTGCATCGAAGCCTTCGGTGCACTGCCAAACGCGGTCGTTGCGTGCGTCGGCGGCGGCTCGAACGCGGCCGGCATCTTCTACCCGTTCGTCGATGACGAGAGCGTGGCGCTGATCGGTGTCGAGGCCGGCGGGCGGTCGAGCCAGGCGGGCGATCACGCCGCCCCGCTCAGCCACGGCCAGCCGGGCGTGCTGCACGGCTCGCTCAGCTATGTGCTCCAGGACGACCAAGGTCAGACCTCCGATGTCCATTCGTGCTCGGCCGGTCTCGACTACCCGGGCGTCGGTCCCGAGCACGCCTTCTGGAAAGACTCGGGTCGCGTCGAGTACACCAGCGTCTCCGACGCCGCGGCCCTCCAGGCGTTCCTGCATCTCGCGCGAACCGAGGGCATCATCCCGGCCCTTGAAACGGCCCACGCCGTCGCAGAGACGGTGTGCCGCGCCGCGAGCATGCCGCGAGAGCATCACATCGTCATGAACTGCTCAGGCCGCGGCGACAAGGATGTTCAGGAAGCGTCCCGGCTGCTCGGGCTCTCCGGCGAGGGCTAGCGGCCGCGGCGGCGTGTCGGCCTCAGCGCCATCGCGACGCGAGAGCACACCGAACGGATCGCCTGAACGCGGAGGTGGGTCCGGAGCCGCCGCAAGCCGGGGTCGTCCGCGTCAATGGTCAGGCCGTGACGAACCCAGTACCGCGCGCGACGCACCTCGCCGCGTCGAAGGTGCGCGACGGCGAGGTTGTGCATCGGCGGCACAAAGTCCGGTCTGAGGCGGACAGCGCGGCGGGCGGCCTCGATGCCCACACGGGTGCTGCCGCCCGCGAACACCGCCACGCTCAGCAGGTGGTGCCCGGTCGCATCGGAAGGGCGCAGCCGGACCAGCAACTCCGCCGCGAGCCGGGCCTCATGGGTCAGCTTCAGATCGAGCAGCAGCTCGGCGAGCTCCTGCACGTCGTCAAAGGCCGCGTCGTCCTGCAGCCGGCGAATCGCCGCAAACTCCTGCCGAGCAAGCACCTGCGCGAGCCGTGTCTCACGGTCGGCGTTCAGGTCGAGATACACCCGTGCCAAACGACGCCGAACACCGCCAAAGGTAGGATCCAGCTTGGCAACCACGCGGAAGTGCTTCGCCGCGAGCGACCGGTCGCCCTCGTCGGCGGCGAGTTCGCCAAGGCTGAGATGGGCGTCGAGATGGTCCGGCACCAGCTCAAGGGCCCGCCGGAACTTCTCGCCGGCCTCGACGACGCGGTGCATGTCAACGAGCAGCCGGCCCAGATCCACCATCGAATCGGCATCGCCCGGGTTCAGCCGGATTTCCCGCAGATACAGCTGCCGAGCCCGCTCCAGACGGCCCATCAGCGTGCACACATGCGCCATGCGGGCGTACAGCCGGGGCAGCGACGGATCGAGCTTCGAAGCCTCTTGCAGGCACCACATCGCCTGCTGCAGCTTGCGCTGATCGATCAGGCTCTCGGCGAGCGTCGAATACGCCGACGCGTTGTCGGGATCCAGCTGCAGAGCGAGGTAGAAATGCAGCTCCGCCTCTTCGTGCCGCGACGCAAGGGCGTGCACATCGATCAGCTGCACATGGGCATCGGCGCACTCGGGCTCGCGGCGGAGTGCCTCCTCGAGCCAGGGCTTCGCCTCTTCCGATCGATCCGTGTCCAGCAGGAGGGCCGAGATCTCAAGGCACGCATGAACCTCAAGCCCGTCCCCAAGACGATGCGACCGCGTGAATGCCTCGAGCGCGGATTCGCTGCGGCCGGCGGCCGCGAGGGTCAGGCCCAGATTAAAGTGCCACTCGGCCTGGTACGGGTTGACCTCGAGGGCCTTCCGCAGGGCACACTCCGCCTCGTCCCAACGGCCAAGCTCGTAGAGCTCGTGGGCTCGCTCGACGTGCTGCTCAGCATCCTGCCACTCATTCATCCCGGCTCCTGCCGATGTCAGCAAGCGGCCATATGCCGCAGATAGCCTCGGCGGGTCCTCGCGTCGGCCTTGCAGATAATAGTATCGACCGGGATCCGCTGTTCGCCGAAAAACCACGGAAGGGCGTCAACACGATGAGCCGAAACGCTGCACCGAGATCGAACAGAGCCCGATCGCCTTCAAGGCGCGCCGTTTCGACGGCTGTGATCCTGCTCGCTGCCGCGTCTGTTGCCGGAGGGCAGCCAGATGCGGTCCTGTCGTCTGGCGACACGGCGGCTCGCACCGCGACCCTCCAGGCCATGCTCCGCGAGGCCGACACCGACGCCGAGATCCGCGCCCTCGCCCGGATGCTGACCAGCGACAACGACCCCCAGGCGCGTGCGCTGCTGCTCCAGGCAATCGCCGAGACACCCATGGTCCCCAACGCCCTCGACGAGGCCCTGATCGGCGTCGTCGGCACAGGCCGGCCCGAGGAGCGTCCGGCGGCGCTCCGCGCCCTTGGATCCACCGCGACGCAGCGTTCGGCCAGGGTTCTGGTCAACCATGCGGCACCATTCATGCCCGCCGAAGTCAGCACCGCAGCGGTTGACGGGCTCATCCGCATGACCGGCCGGGCGGACCTCGGCCGGGACGCCGACACCTGGCGACAGTGGCTCATCGAGGTCGAGGCCCTGGACGAGGCGGCGTGGCGCGAGGAACTCATCCGGGGGCTCCGCGGGCGGACGGATGGGTTGACACGCGACCTCGACGCGGCGGTACTCGCCACCACCGACATCTACAAGCGTCACTTCCGGGTCGTGCCCTTCCAGGATCGCGACGGCTTGCTCGCCGAGATGCTTCGCGCGGGCGGAGCCCTGCAGCAGCTCGGCATCGAGCTGCTGTACCGAGAGATCGCCGGCAACCGGCAGATCGGTGACATGGTGGGCGAGGCGGCCCTTGAGATGCTCGCCAGCCCGGAGACCGGGACTCGTGTGGAGGCGGCGAGGCTGCTCTCGACACTCCGACCGCCCGAGGCCGGAACAAGGCTGACACGGGCGCTCGAAATCGAAACCGAGCCGGCGCCGGCGCGGGCCCTGCTGGCGGCCTGCGCCCGCTGGCCGCGAGTGGCGGCGGTGCAGCCCGCCCTCCGTTGGCTGGAGTACGGGTCCGTCACGCGGGACGAGGCCTCGGCGCTGCTGTACGCCCTCGATACCGAAGGGCTGCTGACCGATCCGACCGACCGCCGGCGGACAGCGAGCGCGCTCCGCACCGCCGGCCCCGCAAAGCTCACCGCCGACGGGCTCCGTCTGCTGGTGCTCACGGGCACAGAGATCGACCGAGAGGCGGTCGCCTCGCTCATCGACGAACCCGTTGACGAAGCACGCGGCGCGGCGGCGGCCGCGCTCGCGCGCCGGCCCGAATTTCTCGGCCGAATCGTCGGGGCGGCCTCCCGTGATCCGGTGCTCTATCCGGCGGTCGTGACAGCGATCGCCACGCACCGCCCCACCGCCGAGGGATACGCCACACTCCGCCGCATACAGCCGCCCTCCGAAGCCGCAGCGCGCACAGGCCTGCTCGCGGTCGCCCGAGCGCTCACCGTCGACGATGTCCTCGTCGTGGCACGAACAGTCGAGTCCGACCCCGATATGCGCGTGGCGGTTCTGTCAACGGTCGGCACCGCCGCCGCGACGCCGGAAGAGCGGGCAACCATCAACGAGACCAAGCTGCTTCTCGCCGAGACGCAGCTGGAGCTCGAGCGACCGGAGCCGGCGCTGGCAAGCCTCGCGCAGATCGTGTCGACATCGCCCGAGGTCATGGAACGCGCGGACGCGATGCGTGTGACCAGCTTGCTCTGGCTCAACCGAATCGACGAGGCACGGGCGGTCACCGTCAACGCGGAGACGTGGCTGCGCGCCATTGAACGCTTCGCGAACGAGCCCCACGCGGCGCACGTGGCGAAGGAAACCCTCGCCCGATTCGGCGATGTGCTGCAACCCAGCGAGCGCGAGCACTTGGCGGCGCTGGCCGCGGTCGCCCAGTCGGCCGAGCCGCCACCCTCGCCGGAGGGCGGCTGAGAGCCGCCACGAAGACGCTAAACGCCCGAACCTCGCCGCAGGAGCCCGAGTCGAGCTCCGGGCCGCTTCGGCCGCACCTCAACGATGGGCGAGCCGTCCATCACGCTCTCGAGCGCGCCACGCAATTCGTCGATCGACCCGTACCCCGCCGCCGGATCGAGACCATCGAGAATGAAGCGGTCCCAGCGAGCGTCGAGCCCTTCCACGAGGCGGCTCGGGAGGATGATCTGCTCCCCGGCAGCGATGCCCGTCAGCAGCTCGTACCCGATGCCCACGAGGCTGCGCATCTCGGCCTGCACCTGATCGGCCTGATGGCCCGCGCCCAGACTGCGGAGGCCCGGCAGCTCGACAAGCAGCTTGCCCGCGCGGTCGACCTGAACGCTGCCGAGCGTGAGATCCCCGTGCGGGCCGCAGCACCCGTGGATCGAGTGAACAGCCTCCACGAGCTGGCACAGGGCCCGGCGGACCTCCAGCGGCTCAAACTGACCGCCCTTGTCCTCGAGCAGGTCGGAAAGGAGCAGCAGGCCGTCATGATCCCCGGTGTAAGGTGAAATGATCCAGGCCGCCTCGCCGCCCGCGAACGCGAACTGCTCGACCGCAAGCACATGCGAGCAGTTCACGCGTGACGACCGCGAGACCGCGTCGAGAAAGCCGTTGCGATCAACATCGGCCGGAAGGGGCAACCGGAACGCCACGTGATGCGTCAACCGTTCCGGATCGGTGACCAGGTAACGCTCGATCGGGCCGCAGGATCGCAGCGGCCGGGAGATCTCGTAGGCTCCGAAACCGAGCGACATCGCGCTCCGATCACGGGGGTCAGTGTCCGTCATCAAACAACTCTCCGTTGTCCGGCGAGGCTTCCTGCCATCATCTTCCGGACGCACCCACGATTTCAAGCCCGCTCACACGCTGGAGTTCCATTCCCGGCGGGCCTTGAAGAGAGGCTGACACAAAACCCAAGCCTAGTCATCGGCGAGCGAGCGTTCTCGGCTTCGACTTCGAACACCCCACAGAGCCCGATCGATCTCAGACGGATCGGTTCTCGGCGGAACCCGATCCATACCGATCGGGGTATACAATACTGTGGGACCTGGGCTCCCTCCAAACATACACCGCCCAAGATCATCGGAGTGACATCATGACCGCCACCCCCACCAAGGGCGCGACCGAGACCAGCGCCGCGCTGGCCACCGATCCGCTTGCGCTCATCGACGTCGACCACGTCCGCTTTTACGTCGGCAACGCCAAGCAGGCCGCCTACTTCTACGCCCACACCTTCGGCTTCAACATCTCCCAGGTCGCCGACCTCACCACCGGTTCTCGGGACGAGGCCGACTACCTCCTCACCCAGGGCAACATCCGCCTGCTGCTGACCACGCCGCTCACCAAGGACCACCCCGCCGCCGACGAGATCATGCGCTTCGGCGACGGCGTCAAGGACATCGCCCTCACCGTCTTCGACGCCACCAAGTCCTACGAGGCCGCCATCGCCAACGGCGCCGAGTCCGCTGCCGAGCCCCGCACACTCTCCGACGAACGAGGCAGCGTCACCGTCGCCTCGATCAAGACCTACGGCCGCGCGATCCACACCTTCGTCTCACGCACCGGCGACTACGGGCTCCCCAAGGTCAAAGACGGCGGCCTGTTCATGCCCGTCTTCAAGCACATCGACTCACCCGTCAACGACTACAACAAGAAAAACCCCTGCGGCCTCAAGTACGTCGACCACTGCGTCGGCAATGTCGAGCTCGGCAAGATGAACCACTGGGTCGAGTGGTACGAGAACGTCATGGGCTTCAAGATGTTCAAGCACTTCGACGACGCCGACATCTCGACCGAATACTCCGCCCTCATGTCCAAGGTCATGGCCTCCGGCAACCACCTCATCAAGATGCCCATCAACGAGCCCGCCGAGGGCAAAAAGAAGAGCCAGATCCAGGAATACCTGGAGTGGCACGACATGACCCCCGGCGTCCAGCACCTCGCGCTCCGCACCGACGACGAACTGCACTCGGTCGCCGCCCTGCGAAACCGCGGCGTCGACTTCCTCAGCCTCCCCGACACCTACTACGACATCGTCTGGGACCGCGTCAACAAAACCCTCATCGAGCACGGCCACAAGCCCGTAAAAGAAGACCACGAGCGCATCCGCGACCTGGGCATCCTCGTTGACGCCGACGACGAGGGCTACCTGCTCCAGCTCTTCACCAAGCCCCTCCAGGACCGCCCGACCCTGTTCTTCGAGATCATCAGCCGCCACGGCAGCCAGAGCTTCGGCAAGGGCAACTTCAAGGCCCTGTTCGAGGCGCTCGAACTCGAGCAGGAGCGGCGGGGGAATCTGTGAGCGAATACACGGACGCGCTGCAAGCACGAGGCGTCGATAGTTCGCAGTATCCGTGTGAATGCTTGGCGTGTTTTGCAACGAGTGATTGCGAACAACATCGCGACGCTTGGGGCTGTCCCGACATCCTCATGGCCCGATTCAAGGACGGCTCCTTTGCGCTACCGATCCGCGACGGTGGCTCATCCGGCGCGACGATCTCGTTCTGTCCGTGGTGCGGCACCAAGCTCCCGGGTGCCACGGCTTGACCCGAAGGGCAAGCCGTGCTTTATGCCGACACGGCT
>DAIOTV010000038.1:10469-26530 GCA_036751825.1 Phycisphaerales bacterium | reverse complement strand
ATGCCGGAGCTGGCGGCCGCCTCGCGAGACTTTCATTGACCGCCGAGCAACGCGTCGGCCTTGCGTGCGTTCGACGCAGCAAAAGCAATCGCCGCCGCTCATGGCTGAACGGCGGCGAAGAGAATCGGGTTGTCGCTGGGATCAGCGGCGGCGGCGTGCGGCGGCGAGGCCGCCGAGGCCGAGCAGGGCCGCCGACGCGGGGGCCGGGATGTAGAGGCCGGGGTTGCCGATCTCGAACGCCAGCGAGGTGTAGCTGCCGAAGCTGTCGCCGACGAACGAGAGCTGCCACTGGAACGGGTCGTTGGCGCCGAGGGCTGCTGGGTTGATCGGGTTGCCGCTGATCTCCTGCGTACGGATCGAGCCGACGAACGACTGGTCGCCGTAAGCGAGGCGATCGGCGAGGTTACCGAGGTTGTCGAACAGGTTGATCTCGTCGTTGCGGCCAAGGTTGTTGGTGTACTCGCCGATGACGTCGACCGAGGCGGGCAGCGACCAGTTGATACGGAACGAGGCCTCGGTGGCCTCGGTGATGATCACCGACTCGCCGGGCTGAACGACGCCGAACGCCGACAGATCCAGCGCGCCGACGAGGCGCGAGTCGTCGTCGTACGACCAGCCGGTCATGTCGACGGGGGCGTTGCCCACATTGGTGAACTCGACGAACTCGCCGCTATCGGCCGAGTAGGCCCACTCGGTAATGCGGATCTGAGCCGATGCCGACCCGGCCGCTGCGATCAGACCGACAACGATCATGTTACGAATCATGTCTCTCTCCCTTTCCGTGCCTGCCGCACGGCCTGTGGTGTCCGGGCGGCGCTCCGCCCGAGGGGCCGCCACTCGGCAGCACCCACTCTCTCACTGCAAACATAGAGTGCGGCCCTGGGTGTTGAGCGGGGCGTGTGTTAAGGCATCACGAAGATTGCGGATGACAAGATTCTGTAAAGACCTCCGATGCAATGATCCGCACCGAATCGCCGTCGTTGAATGCGATGGCGCTGATCGCAATGCTTGCCACCGCGGGGCGCGAGACCCCGCACGGAGACCGCCTTCATGCAGACGCCGACGCTCGGGCGCCACGCCTTCACGCTCATCGAGCTGCTCGTCGTGATCGCGATCATCGCACTGCTGATCGGCATCCTTCTGCCCTCGCTCGGGGCGGCGCGGGAGACGGCCAAGAGGGTCGCGTGCGCCAGCAATCTGCGTCAGCTCGGGCTCGGCATCACGACGTACTCCGTCGACAACAAGGGCGTGTTCAGCTCGGGCCCGTTCGACAACCGCTTCCCGGGCACCCCCCGTTCGGGCCGGGGCTACGGGCCGATCGACGAGGCCGGCTGGGTGGCGGACATGGTCAACGGCGGATACGCCGTCCCGGGCGACATGCTCTGCCCCTCGAACCCAGCACGGTTCAGCCAGAATCTGATCATGGAGCGGCTCAACGAGGCGATCTGGCCCGGCGCGACGGCGTACACGGAAGAACGCCGCGACGAGGAGCTCATCGAGCGCGGCTTCAACACCAATTACACGCAGACGTGGTACATGGCGCACACCGGGTGGAACGACCCAGCGGCATTCGCCGGCGCGCTCGAGCGCATCGGGCCCCTGTCGACCCGCTACCTCGGCGCGGTCTCGCCCTCGCGGGTCGTCTTCCTGGGCGACGGGCGGGCCGACACGCTCAGCGACCTGATCACATACGACGGCGACCGGATCCCGGCGGCCAAGGCGCTCAACGACGAGCCACTGCGCCGCCTCACGGGCGACCGCGCACGGATCATGGCTGACTTCTCCGACTTCGGACCCGCCCACGGCAGGGGAGGATTCAGCTTCGGCGGCAACAAGGGCCACGACAAGGGGATCGGCAACCTGATGTTCGCCGACGGCCATGTCAGCAGCTATCGGGATGTCGACGGCAACAAGGAGTTCGGCGCGCGCAACCCCGAACCCGGCGAGGGCGATGAGCTGGTGTATCCAGACTTTCCACCCGGTGAGGTCTTCGTAGGCGAGATCCGCACAGGCAAAGAACCACGTGGCTGACGGAAGCCGCTGACATAAACAGTCACATTCGGGCGGTTTCTGCACCCGAGAGAAGGAGATCACAGCGTGAACAATCGTATTTCTGCAGCCGCAGTGCTGTTTCTGGCCGCCGGTGCGTGCCAGGCACAGGTCGTTATCAACGAGGTCATCCAGAATCCCCCCGGTGGCGACTCCGACTGGGAGTACATCGAGCTCTACGGCAAGCCCGGCATGGACCTGACCGGCTACGCCATCGGCCTCTTGAAGGGCGGCTCCGACCCCGACGGCGACGACGTCGCCAATTCCATCCCCGAGATCGACGAGGCCTTTACGCTCGACGGGCTCACGCTCGGCGCCGATGGATTTCTTGTGCTCGTCAATGATCCCAGTGGCGATGCAGCGGCGTTCACCGCCGCCACAGCTGTGCTTAGCGACTTCGCCAGCCAGCACATCCCGTCATCAGATACGGCCGGCAACCTGGCCAACGGCGACAGCTCAACCTACCTGCTCGTCCGCGCCAGGCCCAACCACTCCATCTCGGGCGGCGTGAGCGTCTACGGCCCGGGCTACAGCTTCCGCAAGGAGTCCAACCAGGACGTGAATTTCGACGGCAAGATCGACTTCGGCATCGAGGGCGCCGGCGCTCTTCAGATCGACCCGCTCCAGATCGTCGACGAGGTCGCCTGGAGCGACAACGGCGGCAAGGAGTACGTCCGCTCAAGCGATCAGGAGATCTCCGACACGCCCGGCTTCGATCCCGACGCCATCAGCCGTGTGAACTACTTCGGCACGAACCCCATGGCCGGCAACCGCGTCAACAGCAGCATGCAGGTCGTCTCCACGCGCAGCGCCGACGAGGAATGGATTTACGGCGAGATCCTCCGCCTCCCCGCCGCCCTCGACGAGCTGCCCGAGTACGGCTTCAAAGTCGCCGACAACGCTCTGCCCAAGGGCCCGACCGACCCGAACGGCCCGCTCTACGACTGCCCGCCCTCGCCGATGGGTGAGAGCGACTGCGCCCCGAACCCCGGCGGCTCGTTCCGCTTCGACGACATCCAGCTCGTCACCGACGCCGGCCTCGCGACCGAGACCGGCTTCAACCTCACCCCCGGCACCTTCAACGACGACCCCCGCTTCGGCATCACGCAGTTCCGCTTCGTCGAGGCCGACTTCGACTTCGACGGCGACGCGGACAGCGACGACCTGGCGCTGATCCAAAGCCGCGTGGGCGCGACGCTCGACGACCGGATCGACTGCGTCGATGAGTTCGGCAGCCCGATCATCGACCCGAGCACGGGCCTGCCCTTCCAGTGCTACAAGTGGGAGGGGCGGGGCTTCAACGCCGTGGAAGCCATGCGGTGCATGGACATGAACGACGGCCCCGGCGGCACGAACGCCGCCGCCGTGACCGCGGCCGATGTCGCCGCGGCCGCGGCCATCATCCCCGCCGACAGGCTCTGCGCCGACCAGAACGGCGACGACGCCGTCACGCCGGCGGACTTTAACGCCTGGATCCTAAACTACAACGTCAACAACCCGGTCGCCGATGTGAACGGCGACGGTCTGGTCACCCCAGCGGACTTCAACGCCTGGATCCTGGCCTTCAACCAGGGCGCGAACGGCCCGACCTGCAACCCATGATGCACTGGCTCGCCACCGCCCTGATCGCCATGCTCGCGGCGGGCGAGCCTCGCCTCGAACCAGCCGCCGTCGTCGTCTCACCGGACGGCGTCGGCTTTGAGATCGTGGCCTACGAGCCGATCGGGCGAACGCTCTGGGCGACACGCACCGATCGGCCCAGGCTCACGCGCTTCGATCTCGCGCAACCGGCCTCGCCCGCCGAGCTGGGCGACGCCGATCTCAGCCGCTTCGGGTCGGAGGTCACCTCGGTCGCCGCGCATGACCGTCTCGTCGCGGCCACGGTGATCGCCGACCGATCGACCGACCCGGGCACACTCGTGCTTCTCGACGCCGAGGGCAGCGTGTTGCTCACCGCCCCCACGGGCGCTCACCCCGACATGGTGACCTTCTCGCCCGACGGCCGCCTGCTGCTCGTCGCCAACGAGGGCGAGCCATCGGGCGGCGTCGACCCGGACGGCAGCGTCTCGGTGTACCAACTGGAGCGCAACGAGGGCGATATCCGAATCTCGCGACAGCATCTGATCCCGCTCGGCGTACCCGGGGGCGACAAGGACACCGTCACCTGGCTCACGCCGCTCGCCGAGACGCCGGCGTCGATGGTCGAACCGGAGTATATCGTGTGCGCGCCCGACAGCCGGTCGGCGTACGTGTCGTGCCAGGAGAACAACGGGATCGCGGTGATCGACCTGAGCGTCTGGCCCCCGAGGCTCACTGCGCAGCTCGACCTTGGGGTGCACGATCACGCATCGGGCTCGCCGATCGATCTCGAGCGTGACGGTTCGCTTCGGCACTCGCTCCGTGAGGTGCGCTCGCTGCCGCAGCCCGATGCGATCGCCGTCGTCGAGACCGAGGGCGGCCTCCGCCTGCTCACCGCCGACGAGGGCGATCCGCGCGACGACTGGGGCGGCGACGGCGTCTCCGACGCCCGGGGGTTCGAGCACACGCGCGTTGCAGGCGAGGATGCCGCCCCGATCCTCTTTGGGTCCCGGGGCGTATCGCTCTGGACGCTCGACGGCGAACGGCTTTCGGCGAGCGAATCGATCGGGCCGTGGCTGGAGGAGCGGGCGGACGCGTGGCCTGCGCACGCCGCGCAGGTGGACAAGCGTTCGCCGAAGCGAGGCCCCGAGCCGGAGGGGGTCGTGGCGTGGTCGTCGGGCGGCGCGTCCTTCGCCGCGGTTGGCTACGAGCGGGCCGGGGCGATCGGCCTCTACCGCGTGCGAGCCGATTCCCTCGAGTTGATCGATGTCCACATGATGCCGGCGATCGACGGCGAGATCCCGTCGCCCGAGGGCCTGACGCTCGTTCGCACCGGCTCGTCCCAAGGCCCGGCATATGTGGTGGTGGCTGACGAGGCGGCGGGAACCCTTTCCGTGCTCGCGATCATCGACCCGGAGAGCGGACGCTCGTCGCCCTAGCTCCGGAACAACGCTCCGCGAGTCGTGCGACGAGTGCGCTCGCATGGAACGACAGCGAGTTCGGGCCTGGCATTGGGGCTCGGCTCACGCTCTGGGTCAGGCTCGCGATCGCGCTCGGTTCGGAGGGCGACCCCTTGATCGGCAAACGTGTTCGCGCGTGCCGCGAGCGGCTCGAGCAGGGGAAGGCGTCGGGCGAGGCGCGCTTCCGCGACTTCATCCGTCCGGACGAAAGGGCCCTCTGGCATGAGGCGATGGAGGCGTCGGCACCCGACGCGAGAGGCTGGGGGATCGCCTTTGCTGGTTGATTCCGGTGCGGCTCGCCCGGCCGCGTGCGGGCGGTGCCATGGCTTCTATGCTGTCGCATGATGGAGCAGCCTCCACTTGCGATTCTCCGGCCCGTTGGCCACGACGCGGGCGCGGTCGACGCTCCGCTCGTGGTGACGGCCGGTTCCGACCGGATCGTTGTCGGCCGCTCGGAGCAGGCGGACTGGCGGCTGTCCGATCCGAGGGTTTCGCGTCAGCACGCGCTGATCACGGTCATCGGGCGAGCGGTGCTGCTGCGCGACCTGGGCAGCCGTCACGGGACGATCGTCAACGGAAACCGGCTCGCCGCCGGGGGTGAGACGGCGCTCGGGCGGGGCGACACGGTCCAGTTCGGTGGGGTGCGTTGCATCGTCCATCATCGTGAGAGCCTGCTGTCCACGCACACCATCGCGGACGACCCCGCCAAGGTGAGCATCGTGTCGCGCGAGAGCGTGGGCGGGCTGGAGAGAACTCGGCTTGAGGCCCTCATCGACGCGGCGAAGCGGCTGGCGGGGGCGGCGAGCCGGGCCGAGGCCGCGTCGGTGCTGCTGCGCTCTGTCGCGGCGTTGCCCGAGTGCCGGCGGGCGTGCGTCTTTCAGCCGATCGGGCCCGACGACTACGAGCTCGTCGCCTCGGCTTCGGCCGGCGAGACGCTGACTCCGAGCCGGTCGCTGCTCCGCGAAGCGTCGCGGGGCAACCTTGCTCAGATCATGGTCGACAACACCCCCGACACCCGCTCGCACTCGATCATTCAGATGCAGGTGCAATCGGCGGTGTGCGTTCCCATCCGCGTTGCCAACGAGACCGATTGTCTGCTGTACGTAGACACTCGGGAGGGCGAGCGAGCGATCGACAGCGATGCCATCGCGTTCTGCGACGCGGCGGCCGCCATCACCGGGCTTGCGATCGAGCGGATCCTCGCCGACACCATGGCGGATCGGCAGCGGCAGATCGAGCTGGATCTCCGCAGCGCCCGCGACGCGCAGCGCATGCTCTTCCCCGCCCCCCGCGGCACCGCGGACGGGCTGGAGTATGTCTTTCAGTCCACACCCGGCCGGTACGTCGGGGGCGACCTCTTCGATCTGTTCCCGCTGAGCGGCGGGCGTACGGCGTTCTTTCTGGGCGATGCGGCGGGCAAGGGCGCCGGCGCGGGCGTGCTGATGGTGTCCACGCAGACGCTCCTGCGCAACCTGCTCGAGGCGGGGCAGTCCCTCGCCGAGGCCCTCACGAGGACCAACCGGGGCCTGGTGCTGCGGAGCGAAGCCGACAAGTTTGTCACCCTGATCGCCGGCGTCTGGGATCCGGCGGCAGGCGTGCTCGAGATGGTTGACGCTGGCCACGGCATGGTCCTGCTCAATCGCGGTGACGGCTTCAACGCCGTCCGCATCGCGGGCGATATTCCGCTTGGGATCAACGCCTCGACCGAGTACGTCTCGGGCCCGATCTCCGTCGGGGGCGCCGCGAGGATCGTGGTCTACAGCGACGGCGTGGCCGAACAGCCCGATTTCGCGGGCGAGCAGTTCGGAGCCGCGAGGATCCAGGCCTGCCTCAGGCAGGCGACCTGCCCCGAGGAGGATGTCGGCGGGATCGTCCAGGCGGTGCGGGACCACGCGAAGGCCGCGTTCTCCGACGATCTGACGATCGCGTCGATCGCCTTCTCCGCCGGCTGACCCGATTCGCGCGATTCCCGCTCCGGATCGCTGGCAACCGCCGGAATCGGTGGCAGGTTCCCCCGTCGGGAACTTTCACGCCGGAGATGTGCATGCGACGTTGCGCAGTATGTGCGGTCATTCCCTTGTCGCTCGGCTCGGTCCAGGCGCAGCTCGTCAACTTCGAGGCCACCTTTGAAGGACAGATCAACGGCGAGCGGCTCGAGGGCAGCGGAGACGGCCAGATCGATATCGGTGAGACGGGGCTGAGCAACGCCTCCATCGGCTTCGGTCGGCTCCCGCAGGGGTTCAACCCGATCTCGGCTTCGCTGATCTCCAACCTCTGCGCGAACGCGTTTCGGGCGGACGGAGGCTCGGAGAATCTGTGGGACCTGGGGACCGGTGACTACGCCCTCGAACGCACCTTCCAGTGGATCGGGCTGCCCGGCAGTGTGGTCACCGTCAATTCTCTGGTCACGAATCAGGAGTCGTCCGTCACCTCTCAGAGTGTGGTCTCCGGCGTCTACAACGGACCGAGCGACATCGTCGGCATCCTCGACTACTCCGTCACCTGGCTGCCCGGTTCGACGCCCGGCGAGTTCTTCGAGGCGGGCACGGCGGTGCTGGAGCGAGCCAACGGTGAGCAGCTCATCATGCAGTTCGCGTCGATCTTTACCGGACTCGACGCGAGCCTTTCGCAGCCGCAGATCGGCATCGGCCTCTTCAACACCTCCTTTGATGGAACGACGCTGACTCTTGACTGGGACGGCCGGTTCACCGTTGTTCCGGCCCCGGCCTCGGCCGTGCTGCTGGGCGGGCTCGGGCTGCTCAGCTCGCGCCGTCGCCGGTAGCCCGGTCCCGCCAGGCCTCCATCTGCGCGACCAGCGGGTGGGCGGCCCCGAAGACCGTGCGGCCCAGTTCAATCGAAGCCTCGACATGCTGACGCGCGACCGCGGTATCGCCGCGAGCGAGCGCGAGCTTGGCTTTCGCGTAGCGCAACTCTGGCACACGCAGTTGGTACTCCGGGAACCGGCGGGCCAGATCGTCGGCCTCGGTCAGGGCATCCGCCGCCCGCGACAGCTCGCCGAGTTCGATCCACGCTCGGGCGGCGATCAGGCGGCCCCAGAGCCAGTCGGGGTCCCGCGGGAACCCGTAGGAGTCGTACTCCGCGATCGCGGCCACGGCCCGATCGGCGGCGGCCTGGTACTCCCCGCGAGCGAGCAGCACATCGGCGTGGTACAGCCGAAGGAAGATCATGCGGAACCTCGAGCCGGGGCGGTCCCGCGCGAGATCTTCCAGCGTTGCGAAGAGCTCCTCGCTCGCCTCCCGCTGCCCGGCGTGCCCAAGACTCCACGCGAGCAGGCGCAGCCGAACCCGGTCGGCGTCGGTGTCCTCACGGCTGCCCGGCACCTCGAGCACCTCGATGGCCTCCGCCGGCTTGCCGATCAGTGTCAGCACCTGCCCGAACTGACGGATAAACGGCGTGCGGATCTTGGCACCGTCGGCGCCGAGGCGTTCGATCTGCGGCTGGGCGATACGGAGATCGGACTCGGCCCGCGCGAGCTTGCCCTCGGCCACCAGGGTCGACACCTGCTCGACGATCGCCGCGAGCGTGATCGGGTCGTCGAGGTCCGGTGTTCCGGCGACATCCAGCTGCGCGAGGTCGAAGTACCGCTCGGCCTCTCCGAACCGGTACCCGGACGAGAGCCATCGGGCGTTCCAGAGCGCGACGGCGCGGGCACGCTCGGAGCCGGCGCCGAAGGCCTCGGCGTGGCGTCGGTAGGCGTCCCGCGCGGCCTCGACCGCGCCGCCGGTATCGCCCGATCGGCTTCGCGCCTCGGCGATCGGCAGGAGCAGCTCGAGCGTCCGCTCGTGGCGCGGGCCGAGCTCGCGTTCGCGGAGCTCGTACGCGCGGGAGAGCTGAAGGGTCGCCTCCGCGAACGCGTTGGTGCGCAGCTGCGCGAGCCCCACGAGCTGGCGGATCGTCGCCTCAAGCCTCGGCTCGTGCTCGAACGTTTCGCCGATCAGCTCCTGCGATTCGCCGAGCGCCGCTCCCAGCGTCAACGAGGGATTCTCGTTCCAGATCGGGACCAGCGAGGACTCGCTCGACACGCCGGCCAGGGTGCTGCTGAAGAAGTCGAGCGTGAACCGGAGGCGGCTCGATTCTTCCTCGGCGCGAGCCCACGCGACCGCGGTGCCGACGAACCCGAGCACCAGCGCGAGCGACAACGCCCCCACCGCCGCGACCTCGAACCGCCGGCGACGGATGAACTTGCGGATGCGGTAGACCCGCGACGGCGCGCCCGCGAGCACCGCCTGGTGGTCGAGGTAGCGCTGCAGGTCGGCGGCGAGGGCGGCGACGGTCTCGTACCGCCGGCTCTGGTCTTTCTCCAGGCATTTCAGCACGATCCAGTTCAGGTCACCCTTGAGCTGCTGGCGGAGGTGCTCGGCGTCGCACGCGCGCCGCTCGGCGATGTCCGGGAGCCCGGGGGCCTCCTGAGCGAGCCTGGCGGCGAGCGCCGTGACCGTTTCGCGCGCGATCCGGCCGTGCATCTCCTGGACACCGAGGCCCTTCAGGTCGCCGGCGCGGATCGGGGTGGAGCCGGTGAAGAGCTCGTACAGCATCGCACCGAGCGAGTACACATCCGAGCGTGTGTCCACTTCGTGCGACGCTCCGCCGGCCTGCTCGGGGCTCATGTACGCCGGCGTGCCGAGCATCTGGTGGATGCCCGTGTACGCCTCCGACTCGGTGCCCGTGTTCGCCATCGCCTTCGAGATGCCGAAGTCGATCACCTTCGGAACCGCCTCGCCATCGGACGACGCCACCAGCACGTTGCTCGGCTTCAGATCCCGGTGGATGATGCCCTTCTGGTGCGCGTGCTGCACGGCCTGGCACACACGGCGCATGAGCTCGACCCGTTCGCGGATCCCGAGCGCGATCGAATCGCAGTACTCGGTGATCGGACGGCCCCGCACGTACTCCATCACGAAGTACGGTCGGCCAAGGGCCGTCTGCCCGGCGTCGAGCACCTTCGCGATGCCCGGATGGTCCATGAGCGCGAGCACCTGGCGTTCGGCCTCGAACCGAGCGATGACCGCTCGGGAGTCCATGCCCGGCTTGATCAGCTTGACCGCCACACGACGCCGGACCGGCTCGACCTGCTCGGCCAGATACACGCTCCCAAAGCCGCCCTCGCCGATGACTTCCAGCAAGCGGTACGGGCCGATGCGATCGCTCTGTTCCGCGCCGTCGGTCTCGGTCGGTCTCTGCGCGGCACGATCGTGCGGCAGCTTGTCCCCGCCGAGGCTAGCTGTCAGATCATCGGGCATGCCCGAAGCATATGAAGCTCACCCAATGCCGCGCAGGACGGGCGGCGACTGGCGCGGCGGAACCGTTTGCCCACGGCACGCTCGGTGCGTCTCCCGCCCCGTTCAGGAGCCCGCGTCGTCCGGCGGGACATCGGGCTCGGCGACGCCGGCGCGCGCCGACCACTCGAGAACTGTCTCTTCGTGCCCGGCGTCCGGCGAGAGCTCGTGCCACGCCCGGTAGATCTGCGCCACGAGGTTCGCAGCGCCCCGGGATCGCGGGTGAGCCGGGCCGTAGGTGCTGCTCATCAGCTCCCACCCCTCGATCGCACGCGGCGCGGCGTCGTCGAATCGGTCCATCGCCTTGAGCGTCGAGGCGTGCTGACTCAGGAACGCGGCGATCAGCCAGTGGCCGGGCGGGAAGGCCCGCCTTGACGCTTCCACGGCTTCGGCCCCGATCGCCTCGGCCTCGTCGAGTTTGCCCTGGTCGCGCAGCGCGGCGCCGAGATTGTTCATCGCGATGATGGTGTCCGGATGGTCGTCACCGAGGACCTGGCGGTACTGATCGAGCGACTCGCGGTACACCCGCTCCGCGTCCTCCAGCCGCTTCATCGCGCTGTAGAGGCCCGCGATGTTGTTGAGGGATCGAACCGTGTGAGGATGGTCGTTGCCAAGGGTTCGGCGCCGGCCCTCGAGAACCTCGATGTAGTAGGGCTCGGCCTCCTCCAGCCGATTCTGTCGCTTGAGATTGACGCCCAGGTTGTTGATCGCGCTCAGCGTCCGCGGGTGGCCGTTGCCAAGCAGGACGCGGCTGCTCTCGAGCACCTGGCGGAGCAGCGGCTCGGCCTCCGCGTGCATCGTGCGTCCCTCGAGGACCCCGGCGAGGTTGTTGATGGCCGCGAGCGTGTTCTCGTGGTCCTCGCCGAAGGCCGCGCGGTGCGCCTCGATGGACTCGCGGTGGCGGGCCTCGGCCTCGTCGAATCGGCCGAGGTGGGTGAGCAGGATGCCGTAGTTGTCCAGCGTAGCGAGCGTCTCCTCGTGAGCGTTGCCGAGCGCGGCGCGGCTGCGATCGAGCGTCTCGGCGAGGACGGCGTCCGCCTCTTCGAATCGCCCAAGGGAGGTGAGCACAAGCCCGAGGTTGCTCGAGGCGCTGATCGTCCGGGGATCGTCGTCGCCCAGCGTGCTCCGGTAGATCTCCACGGCCTTGCGCTGCGTCTGCTCGGACAGCTCGAGCAAGCCGACCCGCTCGGCGGATCGTGCGAGCGATTGCAGGAGCCTGGCGCGGATCGTGGGCTGGGCGTCGAAGCGATCGTCGATCGCCCGGCGGGAGGGGGCAAAGAGCGACTCTTCGAGCGTCTGCATCGCGAGCCCGGTGAAGTCGATACCGAGCAGCGCGTCGCTGGCGCCGATCTGGCCCACGAGGCCCCGGCGGATGCCGATGCCGATGGTCATCGCGTCAAGCTCCGAGAGCTGGTCCTCCCGAAACTTGGCAACGGACTCGAGCTGCTCGGCCCGGGTCTGCTCGGCCTGCAGCGCTTCGGAGGCGCGTTGCTCGGCGCGGGTGGCGTCCTCGCGAGCGCTGTTGGCGCGCACGGCGAAGGTTGTGGTGCCCACGAGCCCTGCGGCGAGCAGACCGAAGCTCGCAGCCACGCCCCCCACCAACGCCCGGTTGCGGCGGCTGAACTTGCGGAGCTGGTACCAGGTGCCGGCGGGCCGGGCTTCGATGGGCTGGTTCTCGAGGAAGCGGGTGATGTCGCTCGCGAAGGCGGCCGGCGAGCTGTACCGGCGGCCTGGGTCCTTCTCGAGCGCTGTTGCGATGATGGTGTCGATGTCGCCGCGGAGCACCGGATGGCTCGCACTGACTCGGGACGGCTCGTCTTCGCGGATGATGCGCACGGCCTCGTGCACGAGGCGGTTCGACAGATCGTGCGGCAGCTTGCCGGTCAGCAGCTCGAAAGCGAGCACGCCAAGGGAGTAGACATCCGAGCGGGTGTCGACCGCGCTCGGATCGCCCGACGCCTGCTCGGGGGACATGTAGGCGAGTGTGCCGATGAGCTGGCCCACATCGGTCTGCATGGTGGTGAGCTGCATATCGGACTCGGTGAGCTTGGCAACGCCGAAGTCGAGGATCTTGGGCTCGCCGGGCTCGCCGTCGCCCGCCGCCGTCACCAGGATGTTGGCCGGCTTGAGATCGCGATGGATGACGCCCTGCTGGTGGGCGTGCTCGACGGCGGCGGCCACGCGTTTGACGAGCCGGAGGATCGGTTCGGCGCGCAGGCCGCGCCGAGCCACAAACTCGTTGATGGGTTCGCCGTCGACGTACTCCATGGCGAAGAAGGGGGTTCCCTCGTGGATGCCGGCCTCGAAGACCTGCGCGATGCCTGGGTGGCGGAGCCGGCCGAGCATCTCGGACTCGAGCTCGAATCGTCGCACCGCGCGTTCCGAAGGCAGCCCGTGGCGCAGGACCTTGAGGGCGACGCGGCGGGAGGGGCGCTTCTGTGTGGCGAGATAGACCGAGCCCATGCCGCCCTCGCCGAGCAGGCGATCGATCTCGTAGCCGGCGACGACCGATCCTGGCCTGATGCCGGTGTGCCGCGACGAGTTCCGCTCGAGGCTTTCCCGCCGCGCGTCGATGGCCTGGTCGCTCAGCGGGTTGTCGGACGAGCTCGGATGGCTCGCCGCCGCGACGAGCCGGGCGAGCTCGCGGCGGAGCGCGTCGTCGCCCCGGCCGAGCGCGTCGATCAGGCCCGGCCGATCTGCTGGCGCCGTCTCCATGACGCGAGCGAAGAGGGCCGGCAGGTCGTTGCGATCGTTGGAATCGTGCGGCGCGGTCATGGCGTGGTCGACTCCGGGGCGGTGCGGTCGACGGCGGGGCCGTCGGTCGAGCCTTCGAGCCTGGACCGCATCCATGCCCGTGCGAACTGCCAGTCGAGCCTCGCGCCGCTTTCCGAGCGGTTCTGGAGCGAGGCGATCTCCTTGAACGTGAGCGTCCCGAACGCGCGGAGCTCGAAGACCTCGGCCTGCTTCGCGTACAGGCCCCGCATCGCTTCGAGCAGGTCGTGCACATCCGCAAGATCGATCGCTCGGGCGTCGCTGCCGACGAGACCGTCGGCTTCGTGCAGCGTGAAGCGGAGGTTGTTCCCTCCGCGTTTCGAGGCGTTGCGGGCTCTCGCGGCGTCGGCCATGACCTGACGCATCGCGCGAGCGGCGAGCGCGAGGAAGTGCGTCCGGTCGTTCACGCCGCCGAGTTGCCCGTGGAGCTTGAGCCAGGCTTCGTGCACGAGCGCGGTGGCATTGATGGTTCCCGAGCGAGGATCGGCGAGGTGGCCGGCGATGCGTCGCATCTCGTTGTAGGCGAGCTCGACCACTCTTCTCTCCGCCGCTTTGGGATCGTTGCCCGACCGCACGATCTCGAGAAGTTCGGTGAGTTCGCCCGGCTTTGGTTGCGGTTCGTCCACGGCACGAGTATACGGATCGCGGCAGGATCCACCTCGATCGTGTGCCGTTTCCAAAGTCCCCGCACGACCGATGGGCCTTGCGGGGACGGGTTGTGGCGCCCCACACTCACGGACTCAGCTGCCGCAGCCGGCGAGCGTGTTGTAGTTCAGAATCCACGCGTTGAAATCGGAAGGTGTGCAGTTGCCATCGCCGTTCTGATCGCAGACCGGCCCCTGCGTGTTGAAGGCGAGGATCCAGGCGTTGAAGTCGGCGGGGCTCACGACACCGTCGAGGTTTGTGTCGGCCCGGCAGGTGTACTCGTTGAGGCTCACGATGTAGGGCGAACCGGAGGCGGTGCCGGACTGCGCGAAGGGCTCGGCGAGCACCTGGAGGCTGTGGTCGCCCGGCTGCAGGGCGATGCGCACACGGGCGGGTTGGCCCGGCTCGGCGTCGACCGAGGCGTCGCCGCCGGCGAGAATGATGCTGCAGAAATCGGTCGCGGGCAGCGGCGTCGCGGTGAACGCGGCGCGGACCTTGGTGGTCGAGACGATCTCGGCTTCGACCACGGTGGGCGATGCGATATTGAAGCGGTAGAGGTCCTGATCACCGAAGTTGCTGGAGAAGGCGGATTCGAAGTAGGTGCCGGTCGTGCCGCAGACGGTGTCACCAACGCTGATGTCCTGGAAGGTGTCGCCGCCGATGATGCAGGCGTCGTTGGTCGTGCCATCGAGCGAGATGAAATCATCGAAGGGGACAGGCTCGCTTTCCTGGATGCTGCCGGGCGGGCAGTCGGGGACCTGCGGGCGGAACGAGAGGGTGTATTCGCCGCCGCACTCAGAGTTTGTGGTGCCGAAAGCCACGATGTAGTACGTGCCGGCAGACAGAGTTCCCGAAATTGCCGAAGGCATGAAGGGCGTCGCTGTGGCCCCGTTGAAGCTCGGGAGGACATTCGAGCAGCCGGGCACACCCGGAACCGTCTGAGTGGCAAAGCCGAAGCTCACTTCAGTCTCGGTCTCGATTGAAAGCGTGTAGCTGGTGGTTTCGGTGATCACCACCTCGTACCAGTCCTGCTCAACCGGACCGGCACTTCCATTGACAGTCTGCCCGAGCGCGAGGCTGCCAAAGTCGCCGCCGTTGAAGCAGCCGCCGTTGGTGGTGTCGACGTATCCCGGGAAACAATCGGGTTCGCTGTCCGAGAGAGCGCCCGCGGGGAGTGCGACGACATCGAAGGTGTACCACTCGGCCTCGCCGCCCTCGCTGACTTCGTCGGCGAAGGGGAAGCCGTTGATCTGGCCCGCGGCGTTGCCGGAATTGGAGAAGTGGCCGGTCTCGGCGACGAAGCCGTCGCGGAAGACGGTCTGGAAGCCGCTGACGGACAGGGCGTAGCGGCCCGTGGGCAGGCGGAGGTTGAGCTGGCTCTGGAGCGATCCGGAGCACGGGCCGGCGTCGGCGTCGTCGTTGAAATCGATCAGCTCGCCCGTGTCGAGATTCCACACGCCGATCTCGGTGTCGAAGTCGGAGCCGCAGGTGTCGACCTCGACGAAGCCATCGGTGGAGACGGTGCCGAGGTCGGTGGCCTCGAAGACGCCGGGGACGATGAAGCGGAAGAACTTGACCTCGCCGGTGTTCACGCCGTCGCCTTGGGCGATGGTTGCGTTGGACGTGAGCGTTTGCAGGCCGCTTTCCACATCAAGCGTCACAACGGCGTTTCCGCCGAGCGAGCCGGTGTCGGTCGCGGCGACGAAGTCGGGGCCGAAGGTTGTGTTAAACCCCGAAACACTGAAGTAGTAGACCCCTGGCGGGAACTGCAAGTTGAGGAAGCTCTGAAGCGAGCCGACGCAGGGGCCGCTGTCGGCGTCGTCGTTGAAGGCGACGAGCTGGCCCCTGCGATCCCACAAGCCGATCTCGGTGTCGAAATCGGATCCGCAGGTGTCGATGCTGAAGAAGCCGTCGGGGTTCAGGATGTCGGATTTCTCGATCGCCCCGAAGTCCTGGAAGGGCGTGGGCGGGGGCACCTGAGCGGATGCGGTTCCCGCGCAGGCGATCAGGGTGAGTGCGGTACAGATCAGGCGTGGCATGGGGTTTCTCCTCCGGGGTGGCGGGTTGCGGTCCAGCGATTGGCTGGAGTCACAAGGAGAAACGCGAACGGCGGAGCGGGGCGCACCGATGGATGGCAGAAAGCGCGGGCCGGGGGGCCTGGGCTGTCGGGCCGAGGCGGGTTCGTTCGGTCAGGCCTCGTCGATGAAGGTGCCGGTGGCCCGCCAGATGGACTCGAGCTGGTCGATTCGTTCGCGGGCGG
>DAIOTV010000038.1:0-10459 GCA_036751825.1 Phycisphaerales bacterium | reverse complement strand
CTCGCCGAGATCCGCGGCGACGCGGGCGACGAGCAGCTCGGCCGCGGTGACGGCGGGGACGGAGCTGTCGAAGGGCCCCACCGCCGGCACCCGGAGCTCGCACCAGAGGTGTGTGAGGGCGGCAAGGGGTGAGAGCGGGCCATCGGTGATGGCGACAATCGTGACGCCGAGCTCGGCGAGCGTGCGGCTGGCGGTCACCGCGCTGCGGCGGTACCGGGCAAAGTCGAAGACGACCGCGGCATCGCCCGGGCCCGCGCCGCTGAGATCGCGCCCAACCGATTGCTCGTTGACGAGCATCACATCAGAACGGATCATCGCCAGCCCGCTCTGGAGGGCGCGGGCGCCGGCCATAGACGTCTCGCCCGAAAGCACATAGACCCGACGAGCGGTTACGAGCGGGGCCGCCAGGGTCTGAAGTCGCGACGGTTCGAGCGCATCGAACGCTCGCTGCACGGCGTTCGCGATCGCGGCCCGTGCGTCGTCAAGGTCGGTGGCGTGCCGACGGATCCGGGCACTCGGGCTTGAGAGCTGCTTGGACACCCCTTTGCGGACCCAGTCCTGCAGCTCGGTGTAGCCCGCGAAGCCGAGCTTGGTGGCGAAGCGGACGATGGACGGGCGGCTGGTGGCCGACCGCTGGGCCAGGTCGGAGACGGTTCCGAAGGCGAGCAGCGTCGGGTCGCGCGAGACGACCTCGGCGATTCGGCGTTCGGTTGGGGTGAGCCGATCTCCCACCCCCGCGATGAGGTCTTGAACGGTCATTGAGCCGGCGTCAATCCTCGGTGATTCTGGTCGATCTGTTGCACTCGCCATTGAATACTGTACGATATGTTACAGTCGTGAGCCAGCCGAAACAGCCCGACCGGAGCGCGTGTCCATGATCCAGCAGCAGAACTACGAGTACGTTCCCACCGATCGCGAGAAGGCGTTTCTGGAGACGGTCGAAGACCCGCGTTACGAGCGTGGCATCATCAACGGGCTGGGGCCGTTCTTCGACGAGAAGGCGCCGCCGGACATGATGAACTTCTATGGGAGCGACGAGATCGTCGCGCTCCGCGTCCGCAAGGGCACCGATCGGGACGTCGAAACCCGCATGCCCGTGAAGATCACCCGGCATTACTACGAGATCGCCAAGACGAGCGCGGCGATTCAGCGCATCGTCAAGGCCAGCCCCGACGAGACGGACAACCTTCAGGGTTCGGAGGACCCGGGCAACCAGATGGACTACAGCCCGGTCGAGGGCCTGCTGCACAAGTACG
Source organism: Phycisphaerales bacterium (assembly GCA_036751825.1). Taxonomy (GTDB): domain Bacteria; phylum Planctomycetota; class Phycisphaerae; order Phycisphaerales; family UBA1924; genus JANQQZ01. The sequence goes on along the minus strand of DAIOTV010000038.1, from coordinate 9,203 downwards.
AGATGGGGCTGATGTACGTCATCTCGACCTGCTCGGCGCACTGCCGGTTCTGCTACCGGGAAGAGCTGATCGCCCGCAAGGAGATCAAGCGGCAGGACGGCACGGTCAAGAAGAAGGGCCTGGCGAAGATTTCCGAGATCATCCCGTACATCAAGCGGCACAACGCCGAGGTCGCGGCGAACGGGGGCATCCACCCCGAGACTGGGCGTGAGAAGCTGCGCGAGGTCCTGCTTTCGGGCGGCGACGCGATGGTGCTGAACAACGCGAAGCTGGCCGCGTGGTTCGCCGCGCTCGCCGAGGCGGGGGTCGAGTCCATCCGCGTGGGCACGAAAGAGATGGCCTTCTACCCGCAGCGGTTCGACCGGGCGTTCTTCGACATGCTCGACCGGTTCCACGAACTCTACCCCGAGGTCGGCATGCACTTCATGCTGCACTTCGAGCACCCCGACGAGATCCTCGCCAAGGACGAGGACGGGAACTACATCGAGAACGAGCACGGCTTCAAGCAGTGGATCCCCGCGACGGGCGAGGCGATGCGGGCCCTCGTCAGCCGGGGCTGGCTGACGGTTGAGAACCAGGCGCCCATCATCAAGGGCATCAACGACGATCCGGACGCGCTGCGGATCCTCCAGCGGGAGTTCAAGCGGGCGGGCGGCGAGAACCACTACTTCTTCTGCGGCCGGGACATCGTCGCGTACCGCGCCTTTAACGTGCCGATCGAGAAGGCGTGGCAAACGCTCAACGATTCGCAGAAGGGTCTGTCCGGCGTCGAGAAGCACGCGAGGCTCTCGATCACGCACTACAAGGGCAAGACCGAGGTCGCGGCGGTGACGAACGAGCCGATCCCGGGGCTCAAGGGCAGCGAGAACGGCGTCGTGATCTTCAAGATCCTGCGCAACGCCGGCGCGGCGCCCGACGCGGGCAAGGTCTGCATCGTCGGACGCAACCCGCAGGCGCTGTGGTTCGACGATTACGCGGACCGCGTGCTGTTCGACGAGGCCGGCCTGTTCGACTACTCGCGCGTCAAGGCTCCCGGGCACACGCCCGGGCCGGCGTCGATGCCCCAGGTCACCGGACCCTGCGGATGATCAACAAGGGCGTCGGCAGCCCGCAGGAGGCTGTCGCGGATGTGTTCGACGGCGCATCGGTGATGATCGGCGGCTTCGGCGAGGCCGGGAGCCCGATCGAGCTCATCCACGCGCTCATCGATCAGGGCGCGAAGGACCTGACGGTGATCAGCAACAACACCGGCAGCGGCGAGGTCGGCCTGGCGGCGCTGCTCAAGGCCGAGCGCGTCCGCAAGATCGTCTGCTCGTTCCCGCGCACCGCCAACTCGACCGTGTTCCCGGAGCTGTATCGGTCGGGCAAGACGGAGCTCGAGCTCGTTCCGCAGGGCACCCTTGCCGAGCGGATCCGCGCGGGCGGGGCGGGTATTCCCGCGTTCTACACGCCGGCGGCGGTGGGCACGCCCCTGGCCGAGGGGAAGGAAGAGCGCGAGTTCGACGGGCGTCGGTACATCCTCGAGCGGGGCCTGCGGGCCGACTTCGCGCTCATCAAGGCCAAGGCGGCCGACACGCACGGCAACACGATCTACAACAAGACGGCGCGGAACTTCGGCCCGCCCATGGCGATGGCGAGCGAGGTCGCAATCGTGCAGGTCGAGCGGATTGTCGCGCCGGGCGAGATCGACCCCGAGGTCGTGGTGTCGCCGGGGATCTTTATCGATCGCGTGGTCGAGGTTTCGGCGCCGGCTCACGAGTCCGAACTTGTCGCGGCTGGAGCGACCTATCCATGACGCGGGCGGCTGCACCGAACGAGATCGGATGGACGCGCGAGCAGATGGCCGAGCGGCTCGCGCAGGACATCGCCGACGGGTCGTACGTCAACCTCGGCATCGGCATTCCCGAGCTGGTGGCGAAGTACGTTCCCGAGGGACGGGAACTGGTGTACCACACCGAGAACGGGCTGCTGGGCATGGGCCCGTCGCCCGCCGAGGGGCTGGGCGATCCTGAGCTCATCAACGCCGGCAAACGGCAGGTGACGGCCAACCCGGGCGCGTCGTACTTCCATCACGCCGACAGCTTCGCGATGATCCGCGGCGGGCACATCGACCTGTGCGTGCTCGGCGCCCTGCAGGTCGCCGCCAACGGCGATCTCGCGAACTGGTCGACCGGTGAACCGGACGCCATCCCGGCGGTGGGCGGCGCGATGGATCTGGTCGCGGGCGTCAAGAAGGTCTATGTGATCACGCAGCACACGACCAAGACCGGCGAGCCGAAGCTGGTTGAGCGGTGCACGTACCCGCTGACCGGTCTCGGCGTGATCGACCGCGTGTACACGGACCTCGCCGTGATCGACATTGCACCCGAGGGCTTTCGGCTCGTGGAGCTGAGCCCGGGGGTTGAGTTCGACTTCGTGCAGGATCGCACCGGAGCCCCACTGCTTCAGCCATGACACCCCACACAGCACAAGCGTCTCGCAGCGCCGAACTCTTCGAGCGTGCCCAGCGGGTGATGCCGGGCGGCGTCAGCCGGAACACGGTTCTCCGCTCGCCCCATCCGTCGTACGCGCACTCCGGGCACGGCTGCCGGATCACGGATCTCGACGGCGTCACGCGGTTCGACTATTCGAACAACATGTGCTCGCTCATCCACGGGCACGCCGACCCAGACATCACGGCGGCCGTTACGGATCAACTGACCCGCGGCAGCGCGTTCATGATGGCGACCGAGTCCGAGGTCGAGTACGCCGAGCATCTCTGCTCGCGGAGCCCATCGTTCGAGAAGCTGCGGTTCGTGAACTCGGGCACCGAGGCGCTGATGGTGTGCCTCAAAGCGGCGCGAGCGCACACCGGCCGGTTCAAGATCGCCAAGATCGAGGGGGCGTACCACGGCGGGTACGACTACGCCGAGGTCAGCCAGGCTCCGAAGCCCGAGACCTGGGGCGCGGTCGATCGGCCCGCATCCGTTCCGGTTGTGCACGGAACGCCGCAGTCAGCGCTCGACGAGGTGGTCATCCTGCCCTTCAACGACATCGAGCGATCGATCAGCCGGTTGAATGAACACGCCGGGGAGCTCGCGTGCGTGCTGCTTGATCTGATGCCTCACCGCGTGGGCCTCAACCCGATCGAGCCGGCGTACGCCCGGGCCATCGCCGACTGGGCCGACCATCATCGGGCGTTGCTGGTGGTCGACGAAGTCATCACGTACCGCTCGGAGTACGGCGGTCTGCAGTCCCGCTACGACATCCGCCCTGACCTGACCGCGATCGGCAAGCTCATCGGCGGCGGTTTCCCCGTCGGCGCGGTTGCGGGAAGGGCCGACGTGATGGACACCATGAACCCGCGTGGTGCCAACTATGTGTTCCCGCACTCGGGCACATTCTCGGCGAACCCGATCACCATGGTGGCGGGCCTGGCCGCGATGCGGAAGTTCGATCAGCCCGCCGTCGCCAGGCTCAACGGCCTCGCCGAACGGGGTATGCGCGGGATCCGGGCCGCGATCGAGCGGACCGGGGCCCGTGCCTGCGTCACGGGCACGGGATCGATGTTCCGCGTGCACATGAAGCCGACGCCGCCCCGCAACTACCGCGAGGCGCACACGACGCCTCAGGAGAATGCGCGGCTGGCCGCGCTGCTCGATCATCTCTTTGAGCACGGTTGCATCATGATCAACACCTGCACGGCGGCGCTTTCCACGCCGATGGGAGAGGCGGAGATCGACCACCTGATCGCCGCCACCGAGTCGGGCCTGGCGAAGATCGCATCGATGCCGTAGGTTGTCAGGCGAGCTCGAACACCGTCGCCAGCCCCTGCCCCACGCCAACGCACAGCGATGCGATGCCGTGCTCCGTTCCGCTCCGCCTCATCTCGTGGACGAGCGTGGCCGCGAGCCGGGCGCCGCTGCATCCGAGCGGATGCCCGATCGCGATCGCGCCGCCGTTGACATTGAGGCGTTCCGGGTCGATCCGCAGCTCGCGCTGGCAGGCGACGGCCTGGGCGGCGAAGGCCTCGTTGATCTCGAACCGGCCCACATCGTCGAGCGACAGACCGGCGCGGTCGAGCGCCCTGCGGATGGCGGGCACGGGGCCGAGGCCCATGAACGCGGGATCGACGCCGGCCGAGGCGCTGGCGCTGACATAGGCGAGCGGCGTCAGGCCGAGCGATCGGGCTCGCTCGGATTCCATGAGCAGCAGGGCCGCGGCACCATCGTTCACGCCGGACGAGTTGCCGGCGGTCACTGTGCCGAGATCGTCCTTGGCAAACACGGGCCTGAGCCTGGTGAGCGTCTCGAGCGTGCTGTCGGGCCTCGGGTGCTCGTCGGTGTCGAAGAGGACCGCGTCGCCGCGGGCCTGCGGGATTTCGACGGGGAGCAATTCATCGGCGAAACGGCCGGCCCGGTGCGCCTCGGCCCAGCATTGCTGGCTGCGCAGGGCGAAGCCGTCCTGGTCGGCGCGCGTGATGCCGTGCTTCCTCGCGACGTTCTCCGCCGTTTCGCCCATGGCGTACGGGGGGTAGGCCTCGGCAAGGCGCGGGTTCACGAATCGCCAGCCGATGGTGGTGTCGTGCAGTTCCTGCCCCCGGCCGAATGCGGCGTCGGCCTTGCTGAGCACATAGGGTGCCCGGCTCATCGATTCGACGCCGCCAGCGATGAACACATCGCCCATGCCGGCTTCGAGCATCCGGGCGGCAACATTGACAGCTTCGAGCCCAGAGGCGCACAGCCTGTTCACCGTCGCGCCGGGCACGGAATCGGGCAGCCCGGCGAGCAGGGCGGCCATGCGCGCGACGTTGCGGTTGTCCTCGCCCGATTGGTTCGCCGCGCCGAAGTACACATCGTCGATCGTTGCCGGATCGATGCCCGAGCGATCGACGATGGCCCTGATGACGCCCGCGGCGAGGTCGTCGGGACGCACCGACGCGAGCCGACCGCCGTACCTCCCGATCGGAGTTCGGACCGCGGACACAATCGCTGCGCGTCGTGGCATGGCGCCATTCTAGCCGGGGCCGTGTTCGGCCAGATCACATCAAGACGGCTCTCAAGGGCGACGCCCCGGGCGTGCGCTGATCAGGCGCGGACGACGGGCGTGTACGATGCGATGCGGACGGGAGCGGCCGCCGGCACCCGCGTAACCTGAAGGCAGGCTCCGCGTTTGATGCGGCTGTGCATGTACAATGCGCTCGAACCATCGGGACCGATCGGCTGAACCATCGTTTGCGGGCGGGCTCGGGCCAGACCAGAGGACAGCTTTGCAACGCATGCCGATCGACAGCCATCCGCCGACCGCCGTGGTTTCGCGCTCGAGCTTTGTGCTCGCGCTGGCGGCCGCCTGGCTCCTGATCACCGGCTGCGTTTCCGCTCCGCCTCGCGAGGCGTTGCCGCTGCAGGATCTCCCCGCGTTCACCGCCTCTGGCGAGGGTGCTCGGCCCGATCGGTGGTGGCTTGAATTTGGCGACGAGGAACTGAGCCGACGCATCGATCTTGCTCTCTCTGAGAACTTCACGCTCGAAGCGGCTTGGGAGCGGCTCCGCGAGGCGGAGGCGTCGGTCGCCACGGCGGCCTCGGCGCGGCGGCCCACCCTTGACGGCACCGGCGAGGCGTCGCTCGAGGACGGGAGCGACATCGACGGGCGTTCGCGTGTCGGCCTGGGGCTTGAGGCCTCGTACGAGGTGGACCTCTGGGGCCGCATCCGGAACGCGGTCGAGGCCGAGCGGCTCCGAGCCGACGCGACGGCGCTGGACTACCGCGCCGCGGCGATTTCTCTCTCCGGCGAGGTGGCGGCGGCGTGGCTTGAGCTCACGGAAGCCCGTCTCCAGCTGACACTCATCAACTCGCAGATTCAGACGAACGAGACGGTGCTCAAGGTGCTCGAGCTCCGCTTCGCCGTGGGCCAGTCCGACGCCGCCGATGTGCTCCGCCAGCGGCAACTGGTCGAGGCGACCCGCGAGCAAGCCGTCACCGCGTTCAACCGGATCGACGTGCTGACACACCGGCTGGCGGTTCTCGAGGGTCGGCCGCCGCAGTCGATCGGCGGCGACGACCCGGCCGCGCCGCTCCCTTCGCTCGGTCGGCTGCCGGCGATCGGGCTGCCTTCTGAGCTTCTCACCCGGCGGCCCGATGTACAGAGCGCGTTCCTGCGGATCGAGGCGTCGGATCGGGAGGTGGCTTCGGCGGTGCGCGACCAGTACCCGCGCGTCGACCTGCTCGCCGTCGCCGCAACGGTGGCGGAGAACCCCGGCGGGCTGTTCGACGCGTGGCTCGCCTCCATCGGCGCTCAGCTCGTGGCGCCGCTGTACGACGGCGGAAGACGGGAAGCCGAGATCGAGCGGCGCGTCGCCATCCGCCGGCAGCTGCTGGCTCTGTACGGGCAGACGGTGCTCGATGCCCTCGCCGAGGTGGAGGACGCGCTGGCGAACGAGCGGCGTCAGAGCGAACGCTTGGATCGGTTGCTGACCCGGCTCGATCTCGCCGAACGAACCTCCGACCAGCTCCGCACGCAGTACCTCAACGGCGCGACGGACTTCATCGATGTGCTCACCGCACTCGAGAGCCAGCAGCAGATCGAGCGCGATGTGCTCGCCGTCCGTCTCGATCGGCTCCTGTTTAGGGTCGCGCTCCACCGCGCTATTGCGGGCGGATTCGAGACCCCTCGCGAGACAGCGGACGGGGGCATCCGAGCGAGCGACGCCAACGAACCGTCCGCTCGGAGCGACTGACCTGTCACACGGTAAACCCAATTCGGCTCGGCGATCGATGTGGCTGCGCCTCACGGTCTCGGCGTCTTTGAGCGTCGCGGTGCTCGGGCTTGCCGGGGGCGCGAGCTACGTGATTTTCAGCACCGAGCCGACGGCCCAGCGGGAGGCACAGACCCGCAAGACCTCGGCCCTTGTCGAGGTGATCAGGGTGGAGCGGGGCGACCATAGGCCGACGCTGAGCGTGCTGGGCCAGGTGCGGGCCGCGCGCGATGTCGTGATGCGGCCTCGGGTCGCGGGGCAGATTGTCCAGCTGGAACCGAGCTTCGTACCGGGCGGAGTGCTCGACGAGGGCGATGCGCTGGTCTCGCTCGACCCCGCCGACTTCGAGCGGGCGGTGGCGGCGCGGCGCAGCGAGCTCAAGCAGGTTGAGGCCGAGCTCGCGATCGAAAAGGGACGCCAGCGCGTCGCCCAGCGTGAGTTCGAGCTTCTGGGCGAGGCGATCGACGAACAGAACCGCTCTCTGGTGCTGCGTGAGCCGCAGATCGAGCAGATCCGCGCTCGGCTCGACGGCGCCCGGGCCGCGCTCGACCTTGCCGAGCTCGAAATGGAGCGCACGACCGTTCGCGCACCGTTCGACGCGCAGGTGCTCGAACAGTCGGTCAATGTCGGTTCGCAGGTTGGCACCGGCGACCCGCTGGGGCGGCTCGTCGGGACGGAGGAGTACTGGATCATCGCCAGCGTCCCGCTGCGTGACCTGCGGTGGATCACCTTCGCCGACCGGGGCGATGCCGGGGCTTCCCGCGCGCGGGTCCGGTACTCCACAGCCTGGGAGCCCGGTGTATACCGCGAGGCCCGCGTGTCCCGGCTCATCGGCGAGGTGGACAGCGAAGCCCGTCTCGCGCGAATGCTGCTCACGCTGCCCGACCCGCTCGCCCGCGAGACCGATGCCCCGCCCGTCATCCTCGGCACGCTGATGCAGGTCGAGATCCAGGGCAAGCAGCTCGAGGGCGTCGTCCGGCTCGACCGCAAGTATCTTCGGCAGAATGACACGGTGTGGCTCAAGGTCGGCGCCGAGCTCGAGATCCGCGAGGTCGCCGTCGCCTTCCGCGACGCGACCTATGCGTACATCGCCGAGGGGCTCGAGCCGGGCGAGCAGGTCGTGACCACATCGCTCGCGACCGTCACCAACGGCCTGCCGCTGAGAACCGAGGACGAGGACGCCGCCCCGAGCGGCGAGCCACAGGACACCGATCAGGACGGCGCGTGACCGGCGACACCACCACATCCATCGATACGACCCGCGGCCCCATCGCCTGGATGGCCCGAAACACCGTCGCGGCGAACCTCGCGATGGTCCTGCTGCTGATCGGTGGGATCTGGGCGGCGATCAGCGCACAGAAGGAAGTGTTCCCGCAGTTCGAGCTCGATATCGTGACGGTCAGCGTCGGCTACCCCGGTGCCGCCCCCGAGGAGGTCGAGCAGGGCATTCTCAGGCCCGTCGAAGAGGCCATCCGCGGCATCGAGGGCATCCGCGAGATCACCTCTGAGGCGCGTGAGGGCAGCGGAAGCGTCAGAATCGAGCTCGTGACCGGCGCCGAGCGCATGAAGGTCTTCCAGGACATCGACCAGGCGGTCACGCGCATCCGCACGTTCCCCGACGACATCGATCAGCCGGACGTCACGCTGCAGTCGCAGCAGCGGGAGGTCATGTCCATCGGGCTGTACGGGCCCGTGGACATCTGGACGCTTCGCCAGCTCGCCGAGACGCTCCGCGATCAATTGCTCGCAAGCCCGCAGATCACGCAGGTCGAGCTCGGCCGGGTGCCCGACTACATCACGCACGTGGAGATCCCGCGCGATCGGCTCCGCGAATACGGGCTCACGCTGCCCGATATCGCCCGGCTCATCGAGGATTCGAGCGAGGACATCGCCGCGGGCGCCGTGCAGACGAGCGCCGGCGAGATTCTGCTCCGCGTGAAGGCCCGCAAGCAGTGGGCCGAGCAGTTCGCCGGCATCGAGATCGTCGCCAACGACGACGGGGGCGTGGTCACGCTGGGCGACATCGCGTCGATCCGTGACGGCTTCGAGGAGGGCAACTTCCACTCGCAGTTCAACCGGCAGCCCTCGGTGGAACTCGATATCTACCGGGTTGGCAACCAGTCGCCCGGGGATATCGCCGAGGCTGTCGAAGAGACCATGCGGCAGGTCGAGACCGGCCTCCCGCCGGGCGTGACCTGGCGCATCGACAACAACAACGCCGAGGACTTCAGGCGGAGGCTTGCGCTCGTCACGGAGAACGGCCTGCTCGCGGTCGTCATCGTGCTCGTCATCCTCGCGATCTTTCTGGAGTTGCGGCTGGCGTTCTGGGTCATGATGGGCATGGCGATCTCGTTCATCGGGAGTGTGCTTTTCCTTCCCATCGCCGGCGTCAGCATCAACATGATCTCGCTGTTCGGCTTTCTGATCGTTCTCGGCATCGTTGTGGACGATGCGGTGGTCGTCGGCGAGA
>DAIOTV010000037.1:0-26617 GCA_036751825.1 Phycisphaerales bacterium | reverse complement strand
CCCCTGCCGATGGTCGAGTCGGACGGATCGCCGGTGCGCCCGCGACGCCTACGTCTGCGCGAGCCGTCGGTCGCGGGGCCGCTCGCGATCGGTGTGCCGACCGGGGCTCCACCATCGCACGGCGAGCACGCCGCCGACGATCGCGGCGACCAGGGCCAGGGCCGACGCGGCCACGCCGAGCGTGATGTACAGCACCATCGTTCCGACCGTGCCCGAGACCGCGCCGAGCCGCGACTCGAGGCTCTGTTCGTCCGTGGCGGACTCGATCCGACCGATCGTGTCCTCGGTCTGCTCGAGCGCCTCCTCCAGCGCCCGCACGGCCTCGGTGTACTCGGTGATGTTGAACGGCCGGCCCTCGTCCTCCGCGGAGTCGTCCTCCTCCGCATCGTCCTTCTCGGTGAACCGCGCGATGATCGGGTCGACGGTCGTGCCGAGCGATTCGAGCGACTTCGAGGTCTCGCCGATCGCCTTGGTCAGCTCGGTCGCCTCGTTCGTCGTCCGCGTCGCCTCGGCAAGGACCGACTCGGCGCGGTCGAGCAGCGGCGAGAGCGATTCTTCCTGCTCGGCGACCCTGTCGAGCGTGGCCTCGACCATCGTCTGCAGCTCCCCGGGGAGCGTGTCCGCGGTGTCGGCGATCCGCTCGAAGGTGTCGATCGCGGTGGTGATCTGGGTGGAGGCGAGCGATTCGAAGACGATCGCCTCGAGCCGCCACTGCGTGAGGATCACGAGCCGCGACGCGAACCACGACGCGCTCTCGGCGATCACGCTGATCTCATCGAGGCTGTCTGATGCGCTCTCCAGCGGCACGAAGCTGTTGAGGATCTGCGAGGGAAGCCCGCGGGCCGAGTCGAGCGCGCCTTCGAGCGAGGTGCCAGCGTCGTATCCGGCAAGATCGTTGAGCCGCACGTACCAGATGTCCTGCTGCGTCGAGTTGCTCTCCCACCAGCGGTCGATGATCACCAGAAGCTCGACCCGCTCACCTTCGTCCATGACCAGCGCGCCCAGGCTCCACGCTTCGTTGTAGAGCTGCTCGATGCTCGACTCGACGAGCGGGTGGTCGTCCGGGAAGTCCGCCTGTGCCGACGCGTCGGCGAGCTTCTTCTGGAGCGTCACCTGCACGAGCAGGTTGAGCTGGGCCTCCTGCGGGCTCTCGGCGAGAACGATGTCGTAGACGGATGTTGCCCCGTCGAGCTTGAGCTGGTGCGCCTTCTTGCGCAGCACCGGGTCCCGGCGCTTCCGCATGATCTCGTCGCACGCCGAGCCGAGCACGGCGCGGTAGCGGTCGGCGAAAGCCCGGTTCTGCGAGCGCAGCTCCTTCATGCTCAGCTGGTCTCCGCGCGGCGACTCCTGCGCCGAATCGGGGGCCGGGTCGTCGGGCCGCTCCGCCTCCGAGAGCTGCGATCCCGTGTTCCGAATGCCGGAGATCGTGGCGTCCTGCTGGCCGTCGCCCAGAAACGGGATGGAACTGCACGCCGTCAAGGTCGCGGCCGCGATCCCGAGGCAAGACAGCGGGACGACCGGCCGCCGAACGCCAGTTGCGCGTTGAGCCGTTTGCATGAAGAAGGTATCGCACGCCGAGATGAAGCGGCGAGGAACCGCAGGGTGAAACGCGCTTCATTCAGCCCAGCCAGTCCTCCGCCGCCAGCCGCTCGGGGACGTAGGTCTCGGTCACGTAGCTGATGTCCTTGGTGATCAGGCCTTCGACCTCCATCTTGAAGCCGTTGCTGAGCATCGCCTTGATCTCTTTCTGCCACGCCTTGTTGTCCGCGAACCAGGGGTACTCGGCGATCTGCCTGGCCCGCGTGATGTCGCGCTCGTTGAGGGTGATCTTGACATCGTCGGACAGGTCGCACCGCTGGTAGTCGGTCGCGCGGATGCCCATGAACTTGGCCTCGGGGATCGCGAGGCGTTCGGATTCGAAGGCGAGGCTGATCGAGCCCTGCTTGATGACGCTGTAGATGTAGTGCCCCCAGGGGTCGCAGTCGAGCAGGCAGATGATGGGCAGGCCGTGCTCCTTGTTGAGGCGGTGGAGCATGCGCCGGACTCCTCTCGCGGGCTGCCCGGAGCCCTCGGTGAGGATGCAGTTGTGCTCCTTCCAGAACTTGTCCTCGTTGAAGCGCTGCCAGACGGTGTCCTTCTCGACGTGCAGGACGAAGTCGGCGTCGACCTTCTCGAACTGGATGACATCGGGCTCGCAGATGCTGGGGATGGCGTACCCGCCCGAGCCCATGCGTCGGCAGTCGATGGTGTCGCCCGAGTCGATGACGGTGATGTTGCCGACGAGCGTGCCCCGCTTCTTGGCAAAGACATGCAGCTCTTCACGCAGCGAGCCGATCGTCACTTCCAGATCTTCGAGGACGGCGTCGGACTCGGTCTGGTCGTTGAAGGTCTTCTCTTTGGTGCCCTGGATGGTGTGCAGGCCCTGGTAGAACATGCCGCGGAGGCTGGTGGTCTTGCCCTGGGCGATGAGGTCCTTGATGCCCTCGCCGTGGAGCAGCGTCTGCATGAACTTGCGGGCCTGGCCGAGGTTGAACAGCTGCCGCTCCTGCGTGGCGCTGCCCATCTGCAGGATGCCCTGGCTCTTGTTCCACCGCGTGTTGGCGGCGGACCGCGTGGGCACCTCGACCTTCGGCTCTCGGCCCGACATCGCGCTCTTGACGATGGCGTTGGCGAGCTCGGTCAGCCGCTCGGAGGTGCGCTCGTCGCGCTCGGCGACGGACTTGGACCTCGGGGCCTTCGCTGCAACCTTTTTGCGACCGGGGGCCTTCTTGGACGTCTTCTTCGCCATCGATTACCCCTCGAACAGCCCGGCCTTCTCGGGCGAACGCTTCTTCTTGACCTTCTTGACGACCTTCTTCTTCGCCGCCTTCTTGCCCGACGCCGGCGTGGACCGCTTCGCCGGCTTGGCCTCGGCCTCGGACGCCGGCTCGTCCTTGAGGTTGGCGATCTGGCCGTCGCGGACAATGATCACATCATCGTCCTTGGCGAGCCGGCCGTCGTCGTCCTTGATGAAGTTCCCGTCCTCGTCGAGCCTCGCGTCGGCGATCTCGGTGCGGCGTTTGGCCTGCTTCATGAGGGCCTCGTAGAGCTCCGCCGTGTCCGCGCCGGTGAGCGCGTGGCAGCTCTTGGCGATCTCGCCGATGTATCGCTCGAACACATCGCGCCGCTCGCCCTCGCGCCTCATGCGCTGGCGGCGGCGGATGTACGCCCCGAGCTTTCGCCCGCACTCCTTGAGCGCGAGCGTCATCTCCTTGCGGATGTCGTCGTAGTCCGCGATGGCTTCCTTGCTCTCGCTGGTGAAGGGCACCCAGACGCTGGCCATGTGGATCATGACGACAAGCGGGCCGACGGGGGCGCCCCCGCGCGGCTGGGAGAGGCCGTAGTTCTTCCAGCCGGTCTCGACGACGCTCTTGAACGCGCAGCACGCGGACTGCTGATACAGCAGCGGCACGCGGTTCGCGAAGCGGATGACCCGCGCCTGCTGATCGCCCGGCAGGTCGCCGCCGTAGGCGATCGCCGCCTCGATCTGGAACGGGTTGCCGCGGTACACCGCCGGGCTGCGGGTGCTGGCGGTGTAGAACTCGGCCTGGACGCCCTTGAGCATGCCGGCGAGCATCTGGCGCACGCCGATCGGCGCCAGGCAATCGGTGGGGGGGCTGCGGAGCTTGGCGTCCTGCAGGGCGGCGTAGATCTTCTCGGCCGCGGCGTGGTCGATGTTCTTGACCCAGCTCTGCCCGCTGAAGGTCTTGCCCTTCTCGCTGGCGGCCTTGGTGATGTCAGCGACGACCGCCGGCGTGACGCGGCAGAACTCACGCTTGAAGAAGCCACCGAGCTGCTTCTCCTCGGTCGCCTTGAGCATGCGGAGGAAATTGCCGAGCTCGACGCCGTAGGGATGCGGCTTGATCTCTTGCGTCTCAGGCGGAAGCTCGTCGATCGTCCGCGGGTACACGATTCGGTCGGGTCGCTCCTGGGTCCGGATGATCGCGCCCGCTTCCCGGTCGGCGGCCTCGCCGTCCCCCGGCGCACGAGCGGGGCTCGTGTCCGCGGCGCTCTCGAGTTCCGGGTCCTCGTGGACCTTGTCGGGCGGAATGAAGGTGATGTGGCAGTGGGGGTTGGCGATGGCGGTCTGCTCGAGGTAGGCCTCGACAGAGGCCTTGCCGCGGGCGAAGCGCGCTTCGAGTTCCAGCGAAACGCGTGTGCCGGTGCCGCTGCTGGTCTCGGGGAAGTCGTCTGTCTCGACGTCGATGGTGACCTCGGGCTTGTTCTTGGAGGTGTCCATCGCGAGTTCGATGTGGTGCGCAGGCTTCTTGTTGCTGGGCTTGGTGTGGATGACCATGGGCTTGCCGGTGGTCATGAGCCCATACATGCCCGCCGCGGAGATGCCGATGCCCTGCTGACCGCGGGACATTTTCAGCCGGTGGAACTTCGAGCCGTAGAGCAGCTTGCCGAAGATGTTTTCGACCTGCTTGCGGACGATGCCCGGCCCGTTGTCGGTGACCGTGACGCGGTAGCGGCCGGGCTTCTGGGGCGAGGGCGGGGGTGTGACCTCCTCGATCCTCACCTCGATATCGGGCAGGATGCCGGCCTCCTCGCACGCATCGAGCGCGTTGTCGACGGCTTCCTTGATCGTGGTCAGCAGCGCCTTGCGCGGGTTGTCGAACCCGAGCAGGTGGCGGTTCTTCGCGAAGAATTCGCTGACAGAGATCTCCCGCTGCTTGGCGGCCATGGTCTCGGCCGTAGCGCGGGTTCGGGACGACATCTTCTTGGCCATTCCACCCTCCGTGGTGGGTCAGTTCGGTGCGATCCGCAGGATAGCGGGCTGATCGGCGAGCCGACCGATCGGCCTATATTTGCTGGCCGGTGGCGACCCGTCACCGCCCACGGCACGACCGCAGGAGTTCGACCACATGGAAACCACGCTCATCATTCTCAAGCCCGACGCCGTCCAGCGGGGGCTCATGGGCCAGATCATCGGCCGCTTCGAGGCCAAGGGCCTTCAGATCGTCGGCGCCAAGCTCAGCATGATCAGCCCGGAGACGGCCGCCACGCACTACCAGGACCACAAGGGCAAGCCGTTCTACGACGGGCTCGTCGGCTTTATGACCAGCAGCCCGGTGCTGATCCTCGCGGTGCGTGGCAACAACGCCATCGCCGTCAGCCGCAAAATGATGGGGGCGACCTTTGGCAGCAACGCCGAGCCCGGCACCATCCGCGGCGACTTCGGGGTCTCGAACAGCTTCAACCTGATTCACGGCTCAGACAGCCCCGCCGCTGCGGAGCGTGAGCTGGGCATCTTCTTCAAGGCCGGCGAAGTGCTCGACTTCGACCGCGCGATCAACACCTGGGTGTACGACCTGTCGGGCGGCAAGGCCGAGTGAGCCCACGCCGAGAGGCAGCCGCGGACGGTTAGTCCGCGGTTACGCCGTTGACACGGCCGGCCTTGGGCTGCGCGTCGCGGCCGGCCGCCGGCGTCGAGCGGCGCTCCTCAGTGTCGCGGCCGGGCGTCGGCTCCACGTTGCGTCCGGGCCCGCCGTCCGCGACGATCTGGTCGGCCACCTCGCGGCGGTGCACGGCCACATCGCGCGGAAACTCGAACGCCACGCGGACGCGGTCCCCCTTGATCGACGCGATCCGGACCACGCCGATCGGTGAGTCCGGACTCCCGATGACAACTTCTTCGCCTTCCCGGCGCGTAATGACGAGCATCGGCAGTCCTTTACTACGCTCTCGCGGTGCTATCCCCCAGCGGAGCATAGCACAAACGACAGCGGGACGCGATACCGTACAAAATTCGGATATGCGGGGCCGATAAGATCGTCGTTGCCCACAAGCGGGGGGTGATCAGCCCTCGACCGCGACCACGCCGCTGATCTCCGGCACGTGCTCGCGGAGGTTCTGCTCGATACCGATCCGCAGCGTCATGCTGCTGGACGGGCAGCCGACGCACGCCCCGTGCAGGCGGATGCGGACGAGACCCGCGTCCGTCACCTCGACGAGTTCGATATCGCCCCCGTCATCCTGCACAGCAGGACGAATGAGGTTCAGGATGCGAACGACGCGATCGTGGAGTGGTAGAGTGTCGGTCATGAGAACTCGCTTCATTCTAGCCGGCCTTGCGCTTGGCGTGGTTGCCGCATCGCTGACTTTCGGCGGCTGCTCGACCGCGTCCGAGCCGTATGTCAGCGACGATCCGCTCAACGACCTCGTTAACCCCCAGCGGACGGCTCGTCAGCGGACATCGATCATGCAGCAACTGCCGGCCCTCATCGAGTCCGGCCAGGTTCAGCAGGTCGCCGCGGTCGAACGACTCAAGACCATCGCCTGGGCTCGCGAGATGCCCAGCGTGCTCCGCGAGAACGCCATGATCGCCCTGATCGGCGACGAAGGTCTGCTGGACGAGGCCGAGTCGGTCGCGTTTCTGCGGGAGCTGCTTCCGACAGAGAGCGACCCTCGGGTGACCGAGTTCGCCGTCGGCCAGGCGGCCTTGCGAGGCTGGGAGGAGCTCACGGCACCCATTGTTCGGCGCTTCGCAATCCCCTCCGCATCCATCGCCGACGACCGTCGGCCGGAGCGAGCCGCCCTGGCGGTGCTGCACCCGAATCAGCCCGTCGAAGAGACCGTGTTCGAGGTCTTCCGCACCAGCGGCGAGGCGGACGGCACGGGCCGGCTCCGACGCGACGCGTGGAACCTGCTGTCGCGGCTCGACGAGAGCGGCGACATCCGGGTGCGTCTGCTCGGCGACATCGCCGCGGGGCCGGATCGGGAGGTGTCCGATCCGACGATGGACGCGCTCCGCCGCGCGCTGCTCGATCTGCGCACGATCCCGCTGACCGGCGAAGAGCTCGAGTGGCTCGTGCAGCTCAGCGGCCGAGACAATCGCGCGTGGTGGGACCAGACGCAGGCGGTCGTCCGCACGCTCGACCCTGACCAGCACCGGGGCCTGCGGATCCGGCACATGGAGCCGCTGCGATGGGCCGGCGAGTTCCGCCGCGACTGGACGCGGGCGAGCAAGGCCTCGCTGCTGGACGTTCTGGCCGCCGACATCGATCAGCAGGAAACCTACAAGCGTCGGTCGGCGCCGGGGACCCGCGAAACGCTCGACGCGTGGAGAGACAAGCTGCCCTGGGGAGACACCGTGGCGATCATGGCCGTGTCCGAGGCGGTCCGCGAGCCGCGGGTCATCGAGGCGCTCTTCGAGCAGGCCGCCGAGGACGCGGGCGACACCTCGACCGAGTACGGCGGCGTGCTGCGACTGGCAAACTCGCGGACCAGCCGCGGCATGTTCGCGGCTGTCTCGTACCCGCCCAGGCCGAGCATCAGGGAAGGCGACACGGCCTTCGTCGCGTCCCGCGAACTGCTTGACGAATCCGCGACCTCCCTCGCGCACTACCACTTCCATGCCCAGCGCGTGCGCAACGCACAGTTCGCCGGTCCCAGCCAGGGCGACCTGAACTACGCGGCGCTGTACGGCCGCACCTGCCTCGTGCTGACGCCCGTGGCTGAGGGCGTGATGAACGTCGATGTGTACTTCCCGAACGGTGCCGTCGTCGATCTCGGTGTCATCAAGCAGTCGGACGCGCGATGAGCGAATCTCGGCTGATTGAGGGGATCGAGCGCCGGCGCGACGCGCTGCTGGACGATCTGCGGCTGCATGTTGAGACCCCCACAGGGCCGGGCGGAGCCGACGCGATCGAGCGATCGCGCGAGGTCATCACGCGTCGGTTCCACGCGATCGGCGCGAGCACGACGACCACGCCGGGCGACCCGCGGCCCGAGTGGATGGGCGGCAACCAGCGCATCCCGGTTTCTTCGATCACAACGGTCGCCCGCGGCAGCGGGCCGCGCGTGCTGATCGCCGGTCACCTCGACACGGTGCATCCCGCCGACGGACCCTTCCAGAAGCTGACGGTGCGGAGCGACGGCACCGCCACGGGCCCGGGCTGCGTTGACATGAAAGGCGGCCTGGTCATCGCGCTGCACGCCCTCGAAGCCCTGCACGAGATCGGCGCCGGTGTGAACTGGTCGTTCTTCCTCAACGCCGACGAGGAGACGGGAACCTACCACTCGGACGCGGCCCTGCGGAAAGCCAGCGCGGAGCACGACTTTGGCATCGCGCTCGAGCCCGCTCTGGCGGGCGGCGAACTGGCGATCGAGCGGGCGGGCTCGGGGCAGTTCATGATCGACATCACCGGCAGGAGCGCCCACGTCGGCCGGGCGTTTACGGAGGGGGTCTCGGCCGTCACCGCGCTGGGTGATGTGCTGGTGGCTTGCGGGCAAATGCCCGAGCCCGAGCGGGGCAAAATCGTGAACATCGGGCCGATCTCGGGCGGCTCGGCGACGAACGCGGTGCCGGATCACGCCCGGGCGTGGGGCAACGTACGGTTCCTCGGTCCCGGTGGGGCTGAAGAGCTCGGCCGAGAGCTCGACGCACTCGCGACCGCCGGCGACGGCCTCCCCCGCGTGCGGGTGTACCGCAGCTTCAACCGACCCGCCAAGCCGCTCATCCCCGGCACGCAAAGGCTTGCCGACGCGGCCCGATCGGCCGCCGAGTCGCTGGGCCAGCGGTTGCCCTTCGCCCAGACGGGCGGGGTTTGCGACGGCAATATCATGCAGGACGCGGGCCTGCCGACCATCGACACGCTGGGCGTCCGCGGCGGCGGCCTGCACACCCCGGACGAGTGGATCGAACTCGCAAGCCTCGTGGAACGCTGCCAGCTGCTCGCTGTCCTTCTGCTCCGGCTGAGCCAACAATAACGACCCGGGCTCAAGAGCGCAACTCGGGCTGAACAACCCCCGATTTCGGGCCGATATGGGCGTCTCGGGAGCAACGACGCTCGGAAGGGATGCCGCCATGCCTGCCAGTCCAGAGACCATGACCGGAGGGAGCGTCGGGGCACGCCTCGCGACGGACGAGACCATTCTCAACGCGGTCAAGACCATCACCCGGCGCGTCGGCGAATTGTCGGCCGAGATCACCGATGTCCGTGGCCCGATCGAGGAAACGATCACCGAGTACGAGTCCTTGCTGGCCCGCGCGGCTGAGGTCAAGGGCAAGGGCCTGCTGTATCCCTACATCGGCTCGGGCATGGGCAACGGGGCCCTCGTCGAACTCGCCGACGGCAGCGTGAAGTGGGACATGATCTGCGGCATCGGCGTGCACTTCTTCGGGCACTCGCACCCCGAGCTCGTTCGGGCCTCCGTCGCGTCTTCCATGGAAGATGTCGCCAAGCACGGCAACCTGCAGACGGGCTTCGAGGCCTACCGCTTCGGCGAAGTTCTCCTCGAGCTCGCGCAGCGGAAGAGCAAGCTCAAGCACGCGTTCATCACCACCTCGGGCGCCATGGCCAACGAGAGCGCCATCAAGGTGTGCTACCAGAAGAACTACCCGGCGAGCCGTGTGCTCGCCTTCAAGCACTGCTTCATGGGCCGGAGCGTCACGATGGCCCAGATCGGCGACTCGGCCGCCGGACGCGACGGCCTGCCCCTGACGACGCAGGTCGACTACATGCCCTTCTGGAACGACGACGCGGTGGAGGCCGTCGGCGGGAAGACCAAGTTCATCGACCACGCCTGCTGGCGCTTGCAGCAGTTCATCGAGCGCTACCCCAAGATGCACGCCTGCTTCATCTTTGAACTCGTCCAGGGCGAGGGCGGATTCAACACGGCGCCGCGCGAGTTCTTCACGGCTCTGATGGACATCTGCAAAGACAACGGCATCGCCGTGTGGGACGACGAGATCCAGAGCTTCGGCCGGACGACTGAGATGTTTGCCTACGAAACATACGATCTCGGCGACTACGTCGATGTGTTCTGCGTCGGCAAGATGACACAGGCGTGCGCGACGCTCTACACCGAGGAGTACAACCCGCGCGCCGGCCTGCTCTCGGGAACGTTCACCGGCGCCGGTCAGGACTTTGCCGTCGGCACCAGGATCCTTGAGCTGCTGCGCGACGGCGACTACTACGGCGCCACCGGCTCGATCGCGAAGCACCACGCCGCCTTCCGCGAGCAGGTGCAGGGCCTCAAGAGCCGACACCCGGGCTGGTTCCCCCCCGTGCCGTTCGCCGGCGGCGATGTCGCCGGAGCGGGCATCGGCGGCATGATGCGGTTTACGCCCTTCGGCGGGGACAAGGCCAAGGTCGCGGCCGCGTGCAAAGCCTGCTTCGATGAAGGCGTGGTCCTGTTCTGGTGCGGCCACGGCCCGTACCACGTGCGCATGCTCCCGCCCCTGGGCGTGATGAAGCTCGAGGATTGGCCCCATGTGTTCGAGTGCATCGAGAGGGGACTGGCCAAGGCCGCAAGCTGATCGTGACTTGTTTCGCGGGTCTGGCGGAGTCCCCGCGGCTTCCATCTCGGAGCCACGAACGACGCGCCGAGGACGACCTCATCGGAGGTGACCCGTGTTTCGCATCAGACGTGCCAAGCTTGAAGACACACCGACCCTGCTGAAGCTGGCCAAAATGGTCCACTTCATCAACCTGCCGCCGGACAAGGACATCATCCAGTCCAAGATCGTGCACAGCCGCAACTCCTTCCTCAAGGTTTGCGGCAACCGCGCGAAGCTTGAGCCGGACCCGATCCCGCCCGGGATCGAAGAATCGCACGCCAGGAACGCCGCCCTCGCCGGTTTCGGCGCGACAACGCACGAGAGCGATCTGTTCATGTACATCCTGGAGGACACCGAGAACGACGCGGTCCTCGGGACGAGCCAGGTCATCACCCGCATGGGCGGCCCGGGCAACCCGCAGGTCTCGCTGAAGCTGAGCGAACGCGAGTTCTTCTCAAAGGTTCTCCAGACCGGCACCAAGCACATGGTCGCCGAGATGCACCTCGACGAGTCGGGGCCGACCGAGATCGGCGGGCTGATCCTTCAGCCCAGCTATCGCGGGCACCCGAAGAAGCTGGGCCGGTTCCTGAGCCTGGTCCGCTTCCACATGATGGGCCTGCACCCCAAGCGTTTCTCGAACCGTGTGCTCGCCGAGATGATGGCTCCGATCACCAGCGACGGGCAGAACCTGGTGTGGGATTACCTCGGCCGACGGTTTATCCCGCTGAGCTACGACGAGGCGGACCGGTTCTGCCAGTACAGCCGGGAGTTCATCACCAGCCTGCTGCCGCGCGAGCCGATCTACCTGAGTCTGCTCCCGCCGAACGTTCGTGCGGGCATCGGCGAGGTCGGGGAGGACACCAAGCCGGCGCGGCGGATGCTCGAGCGGCTGGGCTTCCGCTTCCGCGGATTGGTCGATCCGTTCGACGCCGGCCCTTATCTCGACTGCCCGACGGTCGAGATCGAGCCGGTGCGCAACACCAGCCGCATGACGCTCGGCGCACCGGTCGCGGCGAGCCGATGCAAGACGCGATGCATCGTCAGCGTGCTGGACAGCGACGGCGAGTTCCGGGCGATCGATGAGATGGCCTGCATCGTCGGCACAAAGATCTCGCTCAGCAAGGCCCACACGGACCTGCTCGAGACCAAGCCGGGCACGAGCGTCGGTGTCACGCCGATCGGAACGCCGCCCCAGCAGACGAGGAAGAAGCCCGCCCGCGCCGCGACAACGAAGAAGAAGCCGACTGCCAACGCCAAGCCGCCGCGTGACGCCGCCTCGACCCGGTAACCAACCACCGCTCGCGATCCAACAGATGAGCAGGAGAACGACATGAGGCACCCAGCACTCCGCCACGACCCGAGCGACCTCATCGCCGGCGAGTTCCGCTCGATCGAGGGCGACGGCATCCGCTCGATCAATCCGGCCGCCCCCGGCGAATCGCTCTACGCGTTCGAGCCCAAGCTCGACCACATCGACGAGGCCGTTGCCGCCGCCGCCGAAGCGTTCAAGACCTGGTCGCGGTGGCCCATGGACCGCCGCGTCGCGGTGCTCAGGCGTTTCCAGCAGATCTGCTCCGAGCGTCAGGACGCCATCGCCGGGCTGATCTGCGACGAGACGGGCAAGGCGCTCTGGGACTCGATGGCCGAGGCCGGCATCCTGGGGGGCAAGGTCGACATCACGCTCGACCCGTCCGAGCACGGCGGGCTGCGACGCGTCACCGGCTACGAATTGCCGCTGACCGACACCCGCACCGGTCGCTGCTCGTTCCGGCCCCACGGCGTGATGGCGGTGGTCGGGCCCTACAACTTCCCCGCGCACCTGCCCAACGGCCACATCGTGCCCGCGCTCGCCACCGGCAACACCATCGTCTTCAAGCCGAGCGAGAAGACGCCGGCCGTGGGCCAGGCTCTCGTCGAGATGCTGCACCAAGCGCTCGAAGCCGAGGGAGCGCCCAGAGGCGTCGTCAACTTGGTCCAGGGCGGTCCGGAGACGGCCGTCAAGCTTACGACCCACGCCGGGATCGACGGCATCCTGTTCACCGGGTCGTGGGCTGTGGGTCGACGGATCCTCGAGAACAACCTTGACCATCCCGGCCGGATCGTCGCGCTCGAGATGGGGGGAAACAACCCCGCCGTCGTCATGCCCGACGCCCACCCGCGGCAGGCGGCGATCGAGGTCGCGCGGGCCGCGTTCATCACGACGGGTCAGCGCTGCACCTGCACGCGTCGTCTGATCGTGCACGAATCGATCGCCGACCGATTCGTCGCAACCGTCTGCAAGATCGCGTCCAGCCTGGTCGTGGCGCACCCGCGGTCGGAGCACCCGGTTTTCATGGGTCCGATCATCTCCGAGCAGGCGCGGGACGCGGTGCTCTCCTTCCAGGAGCGACTCGTTCGGGACGGAGCGACCAGCCTTCTCGCCGGCACGACGCGGGCGCTCGATCTCGGCGAGAGCGACGGGTTCTACGTGACGCCGGCCGTGCTCGAGGTCGATCGCTTCGTCGCGGACGAGTCGAACCACGCGGGGTGCGACATCGAGGTCTTCGGCCCGCTGCTTCGGGTCTGCCGGGTGTCGTCGCTTGATGAGGCCATCGAGCAGGCCAACGCCACGCGTTTCGGGCTCGCCGCGTCCATCTTCACGACCGACGCCGGCGCGCAGCAGCGGTTCCTGCACGAGGCCCGCGCGGGCTGCGTGAATGTGAACACCGGCACGGCCGGGGCGAGCAGCAAGCTTCCGTTCGGCGGGCTGGGCCTCTCGGGCAACCACAGGCCGGCCGGCTCGTTCAGCCTGGACTACACCGCCATGCCCGTGGCCAGCATGGTCGAGACCGGCGACGGCGCCGCCTTGCCGCAGGGCATGCTGTTCAACGACGACTGGCTCGGCAGAGGGTGACGCGATGACGAGCGACCGAAAGACACCCCTGCCGGACGCGCGACTCAGCCCCCGCTTCGGCGGCATCGCGACCTTTGGCCGCTGGCCCCGGCTTGAAGACCTCGGCGAGCGGGCCGACTGGGCCGTGCTCGGCGTGCCGTTCGACGGGGGCGTGACCTACCGCCCCGGTGCGCGGTTCGGTCCCCGGGCGATCCGAGAGCAGTCGCAGTACCTCAAGCACTACTCGATCGAGCACGGCATCGATGTGCCCGGCGTGCTTGCCCTCGCCGACGCCGGCGATGCGCCCGTTCTGCCCTACGACGTGAAGCAGACGCTCGATGCCGTGATCGATCACGCGCGAGGGATCGACGCGGAGCGGCTGCTCATCCTCGGCGGCGATCACTCGATCGTCTACGCCGGCATGACCGCCGCTTGGGAGCGGGCCGGCCAACCGAGCGGCGGCCTCGCGTGCATTCATTTCGACAGCCACATGGACACCCTCGACACAGTCTGGGGCGAGAAGTGGAACCACGCCACCCCGTTCCGCCGGCTGATCGAAGCGGGCGTGCTCGACCCGAAGCGGACGATCTCGGTCGGCATCAAGGGGCCGCTGAACTCGGCCGGCGATCTCGACTATGCCCGTGAACAGGGCATCCGGCTCGTGACGTACACCGACTGGAAACGAGAGGGCGAGGCCCCGCTGCGTTCCTTCGTCGGCGCCGTCGGTCACGCCCCGACCTATCTGAGCTTCGACATCGACTGCGTCGACCCCGTCTACGCTCCCGGAACCGGCACGCCCAGCGTCGGGGGGTTCACCTCGGCCGAAGCGCTGAGCCTGCTCCGGGCTCTTGCGGGCGTCAACCTCGTCGGAGCCGACGTGGTGGAGGTGCTGCCCGACCGCGACGTGGCGGGCAACACCGCGCTGCTCGCCGCCCATGTGGCGTTTGAGATCCTGGCGCTCGACGCGATCAGACGCGGCGAAGGGCGAGGATGAGCTCGACCTTTCCGGCGTGCTGGCCAAGACGGGCCGCGATCTCCGCCGGCGTGTGACCCTGATCGGCGAGCTCATAGATCGCCTGCTTCCCGTTGTCGGTCGGCGACGAACTGCCGACCGGTGCCTCCGTGACAGCCCGCGGCGGAGAATGGCTCGACGCCTCGGCCTTGCTCAATCGCTCGATCCGCTCGTCCGCCTGCTGGATGAGCACGTCGAGCGTCTCGATGCGCGTGTCGAGCACGGCGGTCAGCTCCCGGATCTGGTCCGCCGCTTCCGCGACCCGTCGCTCGATGCCCGCATCACCCGCCGCCCGCTCGCGGAGCTGGGCGAGGCGTTCCTCGGCCGTTGGCAGAATCTCACGCGATTTCGCGATCGCCGTCCGGCGCGCCTTGCCGAGCACCACGACAATCAGCAGCACGATCGCCGCTGCGAGCAGCACGTTCGGGAGCCACGCCTCGCTCGGCGGGCCGGCTGCGTCGTCCATCGCCGGGGGATCAACCTGGGCCGTGCTGACCATGGCAGAGGGTATCACGATCGGCGCCATGCCGCGCAATACCATCGGGCGTGTCAGGGGGCGAGCCAACCCAACGAGACGCCGCGCAGTGGATCCGTGCGGCACGCGCCGAGTGGCGTGAGCTGACGGGTGGGCCGGATGTGCCCGACGCGTTGCGAACCACGCTCGTCGCCGTGTCCGGCGGGGCCGACTCCGCCGCACTCGCGATTGCCCTGGCAACGCTCAGCGGATCGAGAATCGTGCTCGGTCTGGTCCTGCACGACCAGAGACCGGCCGAGCTCATCCACGACGACCGGGTTGCCGTCGGCACGCTCGCGAGCCGGCTCGGTGTGCGCGTGGTGACGGATCACGCCCGCGGCGGCGAGGGCAACGCGGAGCACGCCGCCCGGTCCGCCCGCTACGCCCGGCTCGATCGAATGGCCCGCTCGCTCGGGTGCCGATTCATCGCCACGGCGCACCACGCGTACGACCAGACCGAGACGCTGCTGCTGGCCATGGTCCGTGGCGGCAGCCCGGAAGCCCTGATCGGCATCCATCGGTCGCGTCGCTATTCCGATGCGTCGGCTGTCCAGATCATCCGTCCCGCCCTGAAGCTAATGCCGCAGGGGGCCGCGCGGGTCTGCGAGGAGCACGGCTACACCCCGCGTCTCGATGCCACGAACCGGGACCCGGCGCGAGCAAGGGCACGGCTCAGGCACACCGTGGCGCCACAACTCGCGCACGCGACGCCCAATCTCGGCGAGATGCTCGCGCGAACCGTGTCCAGGCTCGAGCGTCGACTCTCGGAGCTACCCGTCGAGCAGGGCTCGGACGTCGGCCTCGAGGGCCTCGACGCCTGAGCCGTCCATGACGGAGTAGAAGCCCAGCACCGACCGATCCGGACCGATCAGGATCATCCGGGTCGGGTGGAGGATGTTCGCCATGGTACCGCCATCCGCCGTTGGAACCTGGTTGTTCTCTTCGTCGTCGACGACGAGCAGCAGGTCCTCGGCCACGATGCGGCGGGTCTCGGCGGTGTTGCCGGTCGCGAACACCCAGTTGTCGAAGCGTGCGCCGTGCTTCTCGCCGAACGCCTTCATCGCTTCGGGCGTATCGCGTTCCGCGTCGAGGCTGAGCGACAGGAACCTGACGGGCGTGTCGCTGAGGCGGCGCTGCGCGTCGGCCATCGTGGTCGTCATGATCGGGCACAGGCCCGGGCAATTCGTGAAGATGAACCCCGCGACGGTGTACGAGCCGTCCAGGAGCGAGCCGTCCACAGGCTGATTGGCCTGGTCGACGAGTTGAAAGTCCGAGATCGTCAGGCCGAGCGCCTTGGCAGCGCTTCGGGCTCCGGAAGCGGAGGCTGCGGTGTGGGACGCCGCTCGGCTGTTCCACATCCAAGCCGCACCAAACGCGCACACACCGGCACCGATGCAGAGCGACACGAGCAGAAGACGAGGATTCGGCATGCCTTCGCACCCTCCGGCGCTACGCTGGGTTCCAAACGAGTGCATCCCCGACCAGCGCGAGGTACACCACCGGGAGATAGGCGATCGATGTCAGGAATACGCGGCGAGCCCGGTCCACCGTGGGCCGCTGCGTGAGAACCACCGCGGAATACACGAACACCGCGGCCAGCACGGACGCCACGGCCGCATAGAGGCCCCCCACAAGCGTCGGCATCGAAGCCAGCGGCAGCGCCGACGCCGCGACGGCGAGCCCGGTCCACGCCAGGATCCAGCGGGCCACCGTCTGGGGCCCGGCCCCCTCGGGCAGCGGCTTGAAGCCCGCGCGGCGGTACTGCTCGCGGTACATGAACGCGATCGCGAAGAAGTGCGGGATCTGCCAGACCGCCAGGATGGCGAAGACCGACCACGCCGGGGCGTGCTGCAGATCCGCGAGGGGCGTCGGCGACGCGGCGGTCCAGCCGATCAGGCAGGGCATCGCGCCCGGGATCGCGCCGATGTAGGTCGACGCCGGGGTGATCGGCTTCAACGGCGTGTACACGCACACATAAAGAAGAACCGTCAGGCCCGCCACCACTCCCGCGACCCAGTTGCAAGTCGCAGCGATCAGCAACGGGCCGAGCACGGCGCACGCCAACGCGAACAACCACGCGGACCCTCGATCCAGTCGTCCTCCCGGCAGCGGCCGATCGGCCGTGCGCTCCATCAAGCTGTCGCGGTCGACCTCGAGAACCTGGTTCAGCCCGTTCGCCCCGGACGAAGCGACAGCCGTCCCGATCAGGCATCCGATGATCGGGACGATGCTGGACGCCAGATCGACCCCGGACCACGCCGCCGACATCGCGAAACCAACACCCGAAGCCACAGTGACCAGCCGCGTGATTCCGGGCTTGCTCAGCTGCAGAAATTCCCGCGCCGCAAGCCTCCGACGGCTGCCAAATTCGGGCACCGCAACCGTCTGAGACACGGCTTCCGACGTGGTCTTGATGGCATCGGTGGGCGGCACGATTCATTCTAGACGCCCCGGCACGCCGACCGACTACCATCGGGGCATGCCCCGGTAGCTCAACCGGATAGAGCAGCGGACTTCTAATCCGCAGGTTGTGCGTTCGAGTCGCACCCGGGGTGTTGTGCGCGAGCCAAGCGACTCCTGCGGTCTTTCCATTCGACCCGCGCGGTGCTTGCCCCCAACGACCAACGCCGGCGATGAACGGTTACCGGTCGACACGCATCGCTGAGGGCACCGCCCGGCGATGACCCGGGCCCAACCCGCCGGCGGCTGCGATCGATCGAGAACAATGCAGATGCCGAGCACCGATGGGCATCAGCTCGTCGGCGTTGGTGCGGCCGACGCCTCCGGCACGGCCGCTCGTTCGTCGCCCGGCGGCATCGGCTCCCGCTGCCAGCCCCCGCCGAGCGCTGTGTAGAGGTCGATGAGCCGCAGCAGGGCATCACGCTCCGCGAGCGTGCGCGTTCGTTCGATCGCGAGCCGACCCTGACGGGCCTCCGTTACCTCGAGGAAGTCCGCCTGGCCGGCGGTGTACCGGTCCATCGCGAGCCGCTCGGCGTCAAGGGCCGCCGCCTCGGCGCTGCCCAGCCTCGCCGCTCGCTCCTCCGCTCGTTGGCGACGCATCGTCGCGGTCTCGACCTCGCTGAGCGCGGCGAGCACCGTCGATCGCAGCCGGAGCAGCGCCTCGCGCTGAGCGCTCTCGACCTGCTGGACGCGGCTGCGGATGCGGCCTCCCTCGAAGACAGGAATGGTGATCGATGGCCCGACGCTCAACGCGTACGCGTCCGGGTTGATCGTGTCGGCGGGGTCCGGGCCCTGCAGCGCGATCGAGCCGGACAGGGTGACACGCGGGTACCACTCGGCCTTGGCCGCGCCGATCCGGGCCGTCGCAGCCGCCAAAGCGCGTTCGGCCCGCCGCAGATCGGGACGGCGGAGCAGAAGATCCGCCGGAACGCCGAGGGCGGGAACGACATCCCGCGCTGGCAGATCCGCGACGCCCACCGTCACGGACCCGGGCGCCTCGCCCACGAGCACCGCGAGACGGAACTCGGCCCCTCGGCGGTCGGCGTGCAGCGCGGGGAGCAGGGCGAGATTCGCGTCGAGATCGCGTCGCGCCCGCGCGACATCCAGCTCGTCGCCAAGCCCCGCGAGGGACCTCGCCTCAGCGATCGCCAGGGCGTCGCCGCTCGTGGCAACGGTCGTTTCGATCAGCGTGATCTCGCGGTCAATAGCCCGGATGAGCACCACCTCGCGGGCCACCTCGGCCGCGAGCGCCACGCGGCTGGCGCGCAGGTCTTCGATGGCGACTTCGATCTCCGCGTCGGCCGCCTCGACGAGACGCCCGACCCGACCCCACAAATCGACCTCCCACCCGGCGACCACGCCGAGCGAATAGATGTCGATCTCGGAACCGGCCGGTGGACCGGCGAAGTTGAGGCCCTCCTCGCCGGTTTGCGCCCGAGCGTACGACGCGCTCGCGTCGACCGCGGGTAGACGCTCCGCGTTTGCGATGCCCCGGCGTGCTCGCGCCGACACGACGCGCTCCCCAGCCTCGGCGAGTGTGAGACTCGACGCGAAGGCCCGACCGATCAGTCCGGTCAACTCTGCGTCGCCCAGCTGTGTCCACCACAGATCAAGATCTGAGTCGAGGGCGTTGCCCGACGGTTCGGTCCACGACTCCGGGACGAGCGAGGACGCCTCGGGCGCCTCGTAGTCGGGCCCTGCCGAACACGCGGACAGCATCGTGGCACACAGCAGGGCGACGAACCTCGCCGCCCGCTTCACGACTCACCCCCTGTCGCCTCGATGTACACGTCGAACTGCTGGCCGACTCCCGGCGAGCTGAAAGACGAATCGATCGCGTACACGACTTCCAGTACGCGCGTGTCGACGAGTTCGCTCGTGCGGCCCGCGAGGTTGCGCTTCGGGATAACCAGCGGCTCAACGGCGACAAACGCAAGCGCTATGCGCGTGCCGGCTTCGCCCCGCGGCGAGGCCCACGCCGGCGACCCGGGCGTGAAGCGTGGGATGTCCACCTCGTCGATCTGCACCCGAAGGTGGGTGGGGCCGCGGCGGCCAAGGACAACCAGCCCTTCCGTCGGAACGGAAGCCGGCGCGAACTCTCCCGGCCGGATGTTGACCTAGAGCACGCGACCGGCAACAGGGCTGGTCACCGTCAGCAGATCGCGTTCGGCCTGGGTATGCCGAAGCGCCGCCAGCGCCCGCTCGACCCGCGCGGCGGCCGCCCGCAGATCGGGGCCGTCCGCGCCCGTCTCCGGGTCAACAAGACGAGAGAGCTCAGCGATCGCCTCGGCCACGCCCGCGTCCGCCCGGTCGACAACCGCCTGCGCCGTCGTCAGCCGCGCCTCGGCCTGCGCGACCGCGAAGCGCCGCCGATCGACCTCCTCAGCCGCGATCGCGCGCGGATCCGATACGGCCGTCGCGATCCGCAGCAGGTTGCGTCGGTCGTCGGCATCGGCCTCGGCGACGCGTACCTCCGCTTGAGCGGATGCGAGCGCCGCCTGGGCCGAACGCACCGCCGCGCGCGCCGGCGGAACCGTCGCCCGAAGCGAAGCCTGGTCGCTTTCCGCGACAACAAGCTCCGCCTCGCGAAGGGCGACCTCCGCCTCGATCCGAGAGCGTTCCACCGCGAACAACGGGTCGTTCGCAGCCACCTCGTCACCGACAGACACGAGCACCTCGGTGACGACGCCCGATGTGTGCGCCGCGATCGCGATCGGCTCGCCCGGCGGCTCGCTGGTTCCGATCGCCCCGATGAACGAGGCCAGTTCGCCCGGGATCCCATCAGCCGGCGCGGTGGTCGGCTGTCGGGGCGGCGCTTCGTCCGCTCGTCCCGGCCGATTTCCGATGACAAGACCCGCCCCCGTCACAAGAGCCGCCGCTCCAAGAAACGGCAGGCCCCAGGTGAGCACTCTCGATCGGCTACTCAAAGGTCGGCTCCGTTGGTTCTGTGTTCGTTCCGCGAAATGACACCGTCCGCCATGTGGCTGATCCGATCGGCAAACTCGAAGATCCGGCTGTCGTGAGTCACGACGATGACCGACCTGTCGCTCTCGAGCGCCACATCACGCAGCAGCTCCATGACCGTGTGGCCGGCGGAGGCGTCGAGCGAGGCGGTCGGCTCATCGCAGATCAGCAGCTTGGGCTCGTGCACCAGCGCCCTCGCGATGGCCACCCGCTGCTGCTGCCCGCCCGAGAGCTGCTGGGGCATCTTCCGTGTCTGGCCCTCAAGCCCGAGACGCTCGAGCAGCCGCCGCGCCGCCCGCTCCGCTCGCGAGTTCGGCACGCCCCTCGCGACCAGGGGGAGCGACGCGTTCTCCTCGGCGTTCAGCGACGGCAGGAGGTTGAACTGCTGGAAGATGAACCCGAGGTTGTGCAGCCGAAACTCGGCCAGCCTGCCGCCGCGCATGCCGCGGAGGTCCTCTCCGAGCACCCGCAGGTCGCCGGCTTCGCAGCGCAGGATGGCGCCGATGACCGAGATGAGCGTCGTCTTGCCGCAGCCGGACGGGCCGACCAGGAAGTTCATCTTGCCGGTCTCGGCGACGAAGTTCGTGCCGCGCAGCACACGCACCCGCTGCTCGCCCGCCGCGAACGACTTCTCGATGCCCTCGCAGCGTACGGCGAGCTGCCCGCCGGTCTGCTCTGTGCGCTGCGTGTCCGCGACAGCGGTGGCCATGACGCTACCCCCTGAAGACCGTGGCCGGATCAACAACAAGCACACGCCGCATGCTGAGGGCCGTGGAGGTGAAGACGATGACGATCGAGAGCGCGGCCACACCGATCGCCACCTCCGGCAGCAGATAGAAGCCTCGGAGCGCATCGACGTTCTTGGACGGCCAGTTGAAGAACTGCGCGGCCGCGAACAGCCCCAGCCCGTAGCCGATGGTGCCCACGAACAACGCCTGCGCGAATGTCATGATCAGCAGCCGGCTGTTCCGTACACCGATCGCCTTGAGCGCTGCGTACTGCTTCAGGTTCTCGCTGATGAACTGGTTGAACGTAAGCCCCACGATGGCGATGCCGATGAACACGCCGAGGATCACGACCGTGCCGAAGCTCACAGGGATGCCCGTGTTCGCGAGGATGTAGCGGATCGACTCGAGGCCGAACTCCCGCGAGGTGACGGCCTTGAGCTCGGTCTCTTCGGTGATTCGCGCCGCCACCGCCTTGGCGTCATCGGTGCCGCGGGCCTTCGCGAGCACGAAGCTGAGCTGGTTGCGGCCCGTGTTCGTGTACTGCGTCGCGAGGCTGTACCTCGTGTAGATCGAGAGGTTCGCGCTGAAGGCGGGCGAGGCGTCGACGATGGCGGCGATCTGCGCCCGTCGATCGTTCAGCTCGATGACGCGGCCCACATCCAGCGCCTCGCCCGGGAACAGCAGCCGGAAGCCGGCGGGATTGATCGCAATGCTGTCGGGCATCGCGAGATCCTCGACGGTTCCGAGCAGGAACCTGTCGGGAACGCCGACGAGCGACGCATCGTCGATGCCGAGCAGAATCGCGTTCTCGAGCGTGCCCTCGCGGGTGCGCACCTGGACGTTCGCTCGGAAGAAGGGCACCGCCCAGTCGACGCCCTCGACGCCCCGCACGCGTTGCAACGCCGTGTCACGCAGCGCAAACGGTGCATC
This sequence comes from Phycisphaerales bacterium, assembly GCA_036751825.1. Taxonomy (GTDB): domain Bacteria; phylum Planctomycetota; class Phycisphaerae; order Phycisphaerales; family UBA1924; genus JANQQZ01. The sequence continues at coordinate 4,810 of DAIOTV010000037.1, read as the reverse complement.
CACCGTGCTCACGCTCGGATCCATGACCCAGATGTCCGCCTCTCGGGCATCGGTCACAACGCTCGACGCCCGGGCGAGCAGCCCGAAGAAGATCGATACCTGCTGGCAGACGAGCAGCGTGCTGAGCGCCACGCCGAACACGAGGCCGAGGCACTTGGTCTTGTCGCCGACGAGCATGCGGATGGCCGTCAGCAGCATCACTGCGTCTCCGTGCGTGAGGAAAGGCCGGCGAGCCCGCCGAGCGCGAAGTCGGCCATGACGCCGGCCATGCGGTTGATCGCCGGGCGCGTGGTGGGCGGCGGGTGCCCGAGCTGCGTGAGGATCTCGCGGCTGTGCTTGGCGTTCACGCACAAGGCGATGATGGCGAACACAACGTCGTCGTGCTGCTTGCCGGGCAGGCGGGCTCCGACCACCGCCTCGACAATGCGAGAGATCTCGCTCTTGATCGGATCGGCGCAGTGCCGGACGAACACGCTGAGCGCGCCGGGGGTCGGGGTGACGGTTTCGTGGGCCAGGAGGCAGCCCGCGATCGGGTGCGCGTCGCGCTCGGTCAGGACCAGCCGCATGAACCACGCCATGAACGACCGCAGCGCGTCCGCGGGGTCGTCAAAGTCGCCGACGCGGGGCATGGGCTCCCGTGAGACCATCTCGGCCGCGGCGGCCTCCCAGACCGCAAGGTAGAGCTGCTCCTTCGACCCGAAGTGGTACTTCACGGCCGAGACGTTCGCTCCGGCCGCCTCGCAGATCGCCCGGATGCTCGCCGCCTGGAAGCCCACCCGCGCGAACTCCTCGCCCGCCGCGTGGAGCAGCCGAACCTTCGTCGCGTCGTGCTGTGCCGCCGGGCTCGCCATGAAAGCATCCGTTGTCGAACGACCGTTTGAATCGGTGGCGTCTACGCCGGCATTCAAACACTAGTTTCAGTGTCCGGGAGAAAGTTCGCCGCCGGGCGAGCACACCGCCGACCGGATCCAGACGCACCTGATCCAGAAGTCCTGTGAGGGGGGCGGTCCCGGCTGCCCGTCCGGCGGGCGGGCCGGCTCGGACCGCGCCGACGCGCTCCGCCGTTGCCTCGTGGCCTTCCTCCTGAATTCATCCCGGAGCACACCGGCGACCTGTTGCTTCTCGAGGCCGGCCTGTCGGCGCTAAAGGCCGACGATCTGCGGCTGCCGGAGCACATACCGGCCTCCCGTGCCATTGACCTTGTCTTCAAGGTCAATGCCTTCATCGTCCAAGACCGCTGACCCGAACACGGGTCCGTAGCACGATCCGCGACCCGCGGCGCGGGCTGCTAGCTCGCCCGTTCCGTCGCAACGTGGTAGTGGGGGTCTTCGCTGATGTTGACCTCGACCAGCTCGCCGGCCTTGTCCAGCAGCCGGCGGCAGTCGTCGCTCAGGTGCCGAAGGTGCAGGCGCTTGCCGAGCTTCTCGTAGCGTTCGGCGAGCGCGTTGATCGCTTCCAGGCCCGACTGGTCGTAGACGCGGCTGAAGTAGAAGTCGATCACGACATCATCGGGATCGGTGTGCGGGGTGAACAGGTCGCGGAAGCGGGTGGCGCTGCCGAAGAAAAGGACGCCGTGGAGCTGGTAGATCTTGCTGCCGTGCTCGTTGATGGAGGTGTCGACGATGAGGTGCTTGCTCTTGTTCCAGGCGAAGACGAGGGCTGAGATGGCGACGCCGATGAGCACGGCCGTGGCCAGGTCGTGCATGAATACGGTGTAGCCGGCGACGGTGAGCATGATGAGGACTTCGGGGATGGGGATGCGCCGCCAGGTCTGGAGGGTGGCCCACTCGAAGGTGCCGATGACGACCATGAACATGACGCCGACGAGGGCGGCCATGGGGACTTGCTCGATGAGCGGCGCGAGGAACAGAATAAAGACAAGCAGCGCCGCGGCGGCGGTGATGCCCGAGAGCCGGCCGCGGCCGCCGGCTTTAACGTTGATCAGCGACTGGCCGATCATGGCGCAGCCGCCCATGCCCCCGAAGATGCCGCAGGTGACGTTGGCGACGCCCTGGCCGACGCATTCCTTGTTGCTTTTGCCGCGGGTCTCGGTGAGCTCGTCGACGAGGGTGAGGGTCATGAGCGACTCGATGAGGCCGACGCCGGCGAGGATGACCGAGTAGGGCAGGATGATCATGAGCGTGGCCCACGAGAGCGGGGGGATGTCGAAGTCGAGCCAGGCGGGGCGCGGCAGGCCGCCCGAGATCCCGACGGATTCGGGGTCGACCGAGGCGATGGCCTGATCGATCTCGGTTTGCGTGAGCGGCGCGACAGGGCCGGTGGCGACGGGTGCGGCGGCGACGCCCTCGGGGAGCGCAGCGGTCGCGGCGGCGAGAAGCTCGGCGTCTTTGGACTGCTGGGCTTTGCTGACGGCTTCGGCGCGGGTGCTGTCGAGGAGCATGTCGCCGACGGTGAGCAGGGGGCGTTGTGCGTCGTTGGTGCTCGCGCTGTTGATGGCGATGCCGGCGATGGACACGACCAGGATCGCGGCGAGCGAGGCGGGCACGGCTCGCGTGAGCCTGGGCAGGAAGGCGATGATGGCCATGGTCGCGCCGACGAGCCCGAGCATGAGCCAGAGGCGGGTGCCGGTGAGAAAGGACATCATGCCGGAGTCGTCGAGAGTCTTGAAGCTGCCGAACTGGGCGATGAGGATGACGGCGGCGAGCCCGTTGACGAACCCGAGCATGACCGGGTGCGGCACGATGCGGATGAATCGGCCGAGCTTGAGCAGGCCCACGGTGATCTGGATGGCTCCGCACAGCACGACGGCGGGGAAGAGGTAGCCGATGCCGTGGTCGGCGACGAGCGAGACGACGACGACGGCCATGGCGCCGGTGGCGCCCGAGATCATGCCGGGGCGTCCGCCGAGGACGGAGGTGACGAGGCAGACGATGAAGGCGGCGTAGAGGCCGACGAGGGGGGGAACGCCAGCCACAAAGGCGAATGCGACGGCCTCGGGGACGAGGGCCAGCGAGACGGTGAGGCCCGAGAGGATGTCGGCGCGTGTGGAGCCGCCGAGGCCTGAGAGGAGGTGGAGGCCGGGGAGGGCGGCGCGTGGAGATGTCTTGGGTATCGTCATTCGGTGCCCTGCTGCGTCTGAGGGATGAAGGTGCTTTGCCGCGCGGGTGCCCCCGCTCGAAGCGTCGGAGTGTAGACACGGCCGGCGCGCGACGGCGGAACCGGCGAGGATGCCGCCGATGGTTGGGGTCGCCGATGGTTTGCTTCGCCGGGGCGCGTGCCGCTCAGCGGTCGAAGCGGTCGAGTTCCATGAGCTTGTTCCAGACGCGGACGAAGTCGTTGACGAACTTTTTCTGCGCATCGTGGCCGGCGTAGACCTCGGCGAGTGCGCGGAGCTGCGAGTTCGAGCCGAAGGCGAGGTCGACGGCGGAGGCCATCCAGCAGACGGTGCCCGTGCCGCGGGTGAGGCCCTCGTAGAAGTGTGCGCACCGGGGCGAGACGCGCCACTCGGTGTTCATGTCGAGCAGGTTGACGAAGAAGTCATTGGTGAGCGTCTCGGGGCGATCGGTGAGGACGCCGAGGGGCGACTTGCCGGTGTTGGCGTTGAGGGCTCGCATGCCGCCGACGAGGACGGTCATCTCGGGCGCGGTGAGGGTGAGCAGGTCGGCGCGGTCGATGAGCAGGTGCTGGGCCGGCCGCTTGTGGGCTTCGTGGATGTAGTTGCGGAAGCCGTCGGCGGTGACTTCGAGGGCGTCGAAGGAGTCGGCGTCCATATCGGCCTGGGCAACATCGGTTCGGCCGGGGCGGAACGGGACGGTGACGCTTTGGCCGGCGCGCCTTGCGGCTTCTTCCACGGCGGCGCAACCGGCGAGAACGATGAGGTCGGCGAAGGAGATCTTCACGCCGCCGGTGGCGGAGGCGTTGAAGTCGGCCTGGATCTTCTCGAGCGCGGGGATGACGGCGTGGAGGTTGTCGGGGTCGTTGACGGCCCAGGTGCGCTGGGGATTGAGGCGGATGCGGCCGCCGTTTGCGCCGCCACGCTTGTCGGTGCCTCGGAACGAGCCCGCGGCGGCGAAGGCGGCGGAGACGAGCTGGGAGATCGACAGTCCGGTTGAGAGGATCTGCTTCTTGAGATCCGCGGCCTGGGCGTCGTTGATCAGCGGGTGATCGACGGCGGGGACGGGGTCCTGCCAGACCTGAGGCTCGGGGACTTCAGGGCCGAGGAGTCGCTCGTGGGGGCCCATGTCGCGGTGGGTGAGCTTGTACCAGGCTCGTGCGAAGGCGTCGGCGAACTCGTCGGGGTTGGCGTGGAATCGGCGCGAGATCTTCTGGTAGACCGGATCGACGCGGAGCGCGATGTCGGTTGTGAGCATCATGGGCGCGTGCCGCTTGGTGGGATCGTGCGCGTCGGGGACGGTGGTGTAGGCCTCTTCGTCGACGGGCTCCCACTGGTGTGCGCCGCCGGGGCCCTTGGTGAGGCGCCACTCGTATCCGAAGAGCGTGTCGAAGTAGCTGTTGTCCCAGGTCGTGGGGGTTGCGGTCCAGGCGCCCTCGAGGTCGCTCGTGATGGTGCTGGCGGCGTTGCCGGTGCCGAAGCTGTTCTTCCAGCCGATGCCCATCTGCTCGAGCGGGCTGGCCTCGGGGTTGGCGCTGATGTATTCGGCGGCGTGGGCGGCGGCGTGGGCTTTGCCGAAGGTGTGGCCGCCGGCGATGAGCGCGACGGTTTCTTCGTCGTTCATGGCCATGCGTGCGAAGGTCTCGCGGATGTCGATGGCCGACCGGGCGGGGTCGGGGTTGCCGTTGGGTCCTTCGGGGTTGACGTAGATCAGGCCCATCTGCACGGCGCCGAGTG
>DAIOTV010000036.1:12369-28024 GCA_036751825.1 Phycisphaerales bacterium | reverse complement strand
TTCTGGGGCTCCCCCTTGCGGGCTGCGTTCTCGGCGAGCCGGCGGTGACCTACCGCGTTGATCTGTCGCAGCGGGCGCAGCAGATCGTGACCATCGAGGCCGAGGTGCCCGTGGTGGATGGCTCTGCCGAGCTGGTGCTGCCGGTGTGGAGACCCGGCCGGTACGGCGTGCTCGACTTCGCCGCGACAGTGCGCGCGTACGAGGCGTTCGATGCCGCCGGCGAGGCCTTGCCGGTCGAGAAGGTGCGAAAGAACGTCTGGCGGATCGAATCCGACAGCGATTCGGCCGTCTTCCGCTACTCGATCTTCGCGGACTCGCTCGGCGACCGCACCCGGCACGCCGACGACTCGCATGTGTTCCTGAGCGGTTCGAGCGTGTTCGTGCTGTCGCCCCCCCACCGCTGGGAGCCGCACGCTGTCCGCATCGATACGCCCGAGGGCTGGGCGGTCGCCACCGGCCTCGACGAAAGCGGCGGCGTGTGGCGTGCCGAGGACTACGACACGCTGATCGACTCCCCATTGGAGATCGGGACCCACCGGTTCCACGCGTTCGACGCCGAGGGCGTGCGCACCGAGGTCGCGATCTACGGCGATGTCGAGCCCGATTGGGAACTGATCGAGGCCGACTTCGGAGCGGTCGCACGCGTGCAGCACGAGATTTTCGGGGGCGATGTCCACTTCGACCGGTACCTCTACATCATCCACGCCTACCCGGGCGGCGGAGGGGGGACGGAGCACCTGAACTCGACGGTCTGCCAGACAACGCCGGCGACTTTCGCCAGCGAGAGCCGATGGAAGCGGTTCATGAGCCTGATCGCCCACGAGTACTTTCACACATGGAATGTGAAGCGGTTCAGGCCCGCGGAGCTCGTGCCGTATGAACTCGGCGAGGAGGACTACACGCGGATGCTGTGGCTCGTCGAGGGCTCGACGAGCTACTACGACGACCTCACGCTTGTTCGGGCGGGGATCGTCGAGCCCGACGACTATCTCGAAACACTGGCGTCATCGGTCGCGAGCATCGAGAATCGGGCGGGGCGAACACGCTCAAGCCTGGCCGAGTCGAGCTTCGACGCGTGGCTCAAGTTCTGGGGGCCGAGCAGCCCGGATCATTCGAACACGACCGTGAACTTCTACACGCACGGGGCCGTGGCGTCGCTCGCGCTCGATCTGCTCATCCGCGACGCGAGCGGCGGCGAGGCGTCGTACGACTCGGTGATGCGGTGGCTGAACGAGCGGTTCCGGTGGCGCGAGAACGGGTACACGTTCGAGGATGTGGTCACCGCGACGAACGAGTCGGCCGGCGAATCGATGCGATGGTTCTTCGATCGGCACATCGTCGGCCGAGAGCTGCCGCCGGTGGACCGGGCGTTGCGGCTGGCGGGAATCGAGCGCGTGGAGGATGTGGGGGAGCCCGGCCTGCTCTTCGGAGCGGCCACCGACTCGGCCGGCGGGAGCAGGCGGATCACACGGCTGCTCGATGGCTCGCCGGCGTTCGACGCGGGGCTCAATGTTGACGACATCATCCTCGCCTTGGGCGACGCGTCCGTCGCCAGCACCGACATCGATGAGGTGCTGCGACACTCGGAGCTCGGCGACACGGTGAGCGTGACGCTGCTGCGGCGCGACGCCTTGCGCACCTTCGAAGTGACGCTGGACACGGAGCGGCCCAGGTCGTTCGCCTACGAGCGGGTGGACACGCCCACCGAAGCACAGCGGGCGATGTACGAGGCGTGGCTCTGGCAGCCCTGGCCCGGGCCGGACTCGGACTGACGATCAGCCCGCCGGCGTGTAGGACAGCGGGCCGGCGGGGCCGAGGTCAATCCCGAGCTGCATCCAGATGAGCAGCATGATGCACCACACGATCGTGAAGACGACCGTGTAGGGCATCATCATGGCGATGAGGGTGCCCATGCCGCCCTTCGGCGCGTACCTCTGCATGAAGACGAGGATGATGACGAGGTACGCGTTCAGGGGCGTGATGATGTTGGTCGTGGAGTCGCCGATGCGGTAGGCGGCCTGCGTCAGCTCGGGGCTGATGCCGACAAACATGAGCATCGGGATGAAGATCGGGGCGAAGATGGCGTACTTCGCGCTCATCGAGCCCACGAAGAGGTTGAACAACATCGTCATGAGGATGAACGCGAGGATGATCATGCTGGGGCTGAGGTCGGCCTCGGCGAGGACCTGCCCTCCCGAGAACGCGAGCATCCGGCCGAGCTGGCTGTGGTCGAGGTACTCGATGAACTGGGCCGCGAAGAACGCCAGCACGATGATCGGCGCCATGGAGGCCATCGATTCGATCATGATCCGGGCGGCGTCCTTGCTGGTCCGGAGACTGCCGAGCACGACGCCGTACACGAGCCCGGGAATGATGAAGCCGAGGAAGATCAGCGGTGTCACGGCGTCAACCCAGCGGGCGAACTGCGGGCTGCGGACCTGCAGCACCTCGCCGCCGTCGGTCACGAAGAGGGCCCTCGACGCATCGGTGTAGTAGCCCTCACCCGGCACGACGAGCGCCGGGTCGGGCTGCGCGGCAAGATCGACACGCCCGGTGAAGGTGTCGGCCATGAGCCGGCCGCCCTCCTCGGCCAGCGATGGGACGGTCCGGTCGTGGAGCGGCGACCCCGGGATGAGCGTGAGCGCGACCATGAGGACAACGAGCCCCGCCATCGTGACACCGCCCCACGCCAGGCCTCGCATCTCGTCGGTGTTGAGGCGTTGGCTGTCGACGTCGGCGTCCCCGAGGGCGCCGGGGCCGCCGTCCTCGGCGCTCTTGCGCTTCAGACGCTTCTCGACGAACAGAGCCGTCGTCAGCCAGCCCGCGAAGGTGATCACGACGGTGGAGGCGATCATGAACCACCAGTTGCAGGTGGCAGCGACGGCGTAGTTCTCATCGACGACGCGCGCGCCGATCTGCGAGAAATTGGCGAGCATGGGGTCGAGGCCCGTCACGAACAGGTTCGCGTTGAAGCCCGCCGAGACGCCGGCAAACACCGCCGCGAGCCCGGCGAGCGGCGAGCGGCCAACGGACTTGTACAGCGCCGCCGCCAAGGGCGGGAGCACGACGTAGCCGGCGTCGACGCCCAGCGAGCTCATGATCCCGAGGAACACCATCGTCGGCGTGAGCAGGCGGTTGGGCACAACGAGCATGACCGCCTTGAGCACGGCCGCAAGCAGGCCCGTCCGCTCAGCCACCCCGATGCCCAGCATGCCAACCAGCACGACGCCCAGCGGCGGGAAGGCCATGAAGTTGTCGACCATGCTGTTCAGGCACCAGTAGAGCCCGTCGGCGGAGAGCAGGCTCGTGGCGGTCAGAGGCGGCTGGTCGGGATCGGCGACAAAGGTGACGGCCTCCTCGCCGGTGGCTGCGTCGACCGAGATCACCGCCTCCTTCGGCTGGACCTCCCAGCCGGCGCTCACAGCGATCTGGCTGGCGACCATGACGAACATCGCGCCGAAGAGAAACAGCAGCACGGGATCCGGCAGCTTGTTGCCGATCCATTCAATCGCGTCGAGCAGACCGCCTTTGCCGGCGGACGATGGCTTGGGGTCGGACATGGGCCGATTCTCGTCAATCAGGTGCGAAAGTGCAAGCGGCCGAGCATCAACCGAGCAGCACTCTGGGGATCAGATCGTGGCCTTGCTGAAGATGGGGCCCGCCCGCCCCGGCGTTGGTTTCGGTGAACCGCTCGGCCTCGTCGGGCGCGACGCCCGTTCCCGCGATCAGATAGGGCGGCGGCGTCGGGTCGTGCTTTCGAGTAGAGCACAGCGTGTAGTGGTCGGGCAGCACCAGCAGCCGCCACGCCGGCTCGCGCACCAGCCGCTCGAGCATGGGCCCAACGCAGTGCCGATCGATGGCCTCGATCGCGGCGGTCTTGATCGTGGGATTGGCCTGGTGGGCCGCCTCGTCGGGCGATTCCACGTGGCAGCAGACGATGTCGAAATCGTCCAGCGCCCGAACGCTGGCCTGCCCCTGGGCGGCGTAGTCGTTGTCGTGCCACCCCGTGAGCCCCGGCACACCGATGCGCGCCCACCCGATGAGCGTGGCGATGCCGGCGAGCAGGTCCACCGCGGTGGTCATCGCACCCCTGAGTCCAAACCGGCTCTCGAAACTCGGCAGCGACGGGAAGACGCCCTGCCCCCAGATCCAGACATCGGTCGCCAGCCGCTTGCCCTCGGCCCGGCGAGCCAGGTTGACCGGGTGCGACGCGAGGACCGGACGCGCGGCGTCCATCAGGGCGCAAAGCCGATCGGCGGCGGGGCCTCCGGCGGGCCGATGGGGGTCGGCCGCCTCGTCGAGAATCTCGTGCGGCGGTGTGGTGCGAACTCCCTGGTAGCTCGTGTTCGTGTGGTCCACCAGCGAGCAGCGGTACTCGACGCCGGGTTGAATCGAGCAGCTGACGAACAGGCCGGTGCGACGCCACTCGTGCTCGACGGCGTCGAACAGCGCCCGGCCCGAGGCGGTGTCGATCCCGCCCGCCGAGTGGTCACGCATCACGCCGTCCTCGATGGTCACGAGGTTCACGCGGCAGGCCACATCGGTCGGACCCGCGACGAACCCGGTCGCCGCGGCCTCGATCGGTGCCCGACCGGTGTGATGCGTCGCCGGGTCGTACCCGAGCAGCGACATCGAGCAGACATCGGACCCGGTGCCGAAACCGGGAGGCGTGGTGTTGACGGTGCCCTGCCGGCCCATCGCCGCCAGCCGATCGAGGTTGGGCGTCAGGGCCGCCTCGAGGGGCGTTCTTCCCCCGAGGGCTTTGATGGGCAGGTCGGCGGCGCCGTCGGGAATAATGATGCCAAGCTTCATCGAGCCACGATAACCGAACGGGGAGATCCGAACCGTGCCATTCGATCCAAACGCCGCCGCGGCCCACGACTCGTTCTTCGGCCTGCCCGAGCAGCCCGACGCCGCCGTTCAGATCATTCCGGTGCCTTTCGAGAGGACCGTTTCCTACGGCGGTGGCACCGCCCTGGCGCCGAAAGCCATCCGCCTCGCGTCGCAGCAGGTCGATCTGCTCGATCAGCACTTTGGCAACGTGTGGTCGGCGGGGCTTCAGGAACAGATCCCGATTGAGGCGTTGGACGCCGACGCGGACGCCGCGGCCGAGACGGTCCGCGCAGCGCTGCGGGAACGGGTGAGCCGGTGCATCGCGTCGGGACAGATCCCGGCGGTGCTCGGCGGCGAGCACTCGGTGTCGCTGGGCGCGATCGAGGCGGCCGCCGCCGCGGTGCCCTCGCTCGGCGTCGTCCAGATCGACGCGCACATGGATTTCCGCGACGCCTTCGAGGGGCACCGCTATTCGCACGCGTCGGTCATGCGGAACGTCATCGAGCGGTGCCCGACCGTCACGAGGCTCGTGCAGATCGGCGTGCGTGATTTCTGCGACGAGGAGATCGCCTTCGCCCGTGGCTCGAGCGGGCGAGCCTCCGCGGTCTTCGATGCGGACCTGTGGGACGCCGCCGACAGCGGCCGTTCCGTGAGCGCGTTCTTCGACGAGATCCTCGCGGGGATGCCGGAGCACCTGTACATCTCGTTCGACATCGACGGCCTGGATCCGTCGCTCTGCCCGAACACCGGCACGCCGGTGCCCGGGGGACTATCATTCAATCAGGCCTCCGCGCTGCTGCGGTCGATGGCCGCGAGCGGTCGGCGGGTCATCGGCTTCGATCTGGTCGAGGTCGCTCCGGGCGAGGGCAGCGAGTGGGACGCGAACGTGGGCGCTCGGCTGCTCTACAAGCTTGCCGGGTGCGCCCTGCGATCCCAGGGCAGGCTTACGACGGGCTGAGCAGACCTGCGACGGCACCGATGCCCGCGCCCGCGATGAACAGGCCCGGGCCGAAGATGAGCTGGCCCGCGAAGAAGAAGACGAGCACGAAGAGGCCAAGCCCGATCCACTTGCCGTTCTCGCTCTCGAACAGGCCGCGGTACGCCGGCACGAAGTCGCCCAGAATCCGCGAGCCGTCGAGCGGCGGCACCGGGATCAGGTTGAACAGCGCGAGCGTCACGTTGAGGAACACGGCGATGTAGCAGAACATGAACAGGTTCGGGCCCAGCGGGTCGCCGAGCTGTTCGTTGTAAGCCGCGACGAAACCGCCGACGACGATGAAGACGGCGGCAATCAGCACGTTCATCGCGGGACCCGCGGCGGCGACGTAGGCCTCGCCGAACCGCCCGCGGAACCTCGACGGATCCACGGGCATGGCGCCGAACGCGATGCCGAGCACGGCGAACAGAATGAGGCTGGTCTGTCCCATGTGAACCAGGGGGTTCCAGGTCATGTGACCGGTGTACTGCGGCGTGGTGTCGCCCTGCCGGAGCGCCGCCCAGCCGTGGGCAAGCTCGTGCAGCACGATCGAACCGATCACGACGACGACCCACGACACAAGGCCGACCGGACCGAACGAATCGAGGATGTTGGGGACCCACCAGCCGTCAAGCATGGCTGAGGATAGCCGCCGCGTGAATCGGCATCAGGCGTTGGCGGGCGTGGCTCTGGTGGCGTTGCTCGCCATCTGGACGAGTTCGTCAAAGGCCTTGGGCTCTTCGATGGCGATCTGGCTGAGCATCTTGCGGTTGAGGTTCACGCCGGCCAGCTTGAGGCCGTTGATGAACAGGCTGTACCGCGTGCCGCGCATCCGGCAGGCGGCGGTGGTGCGAGTGATCCAGAGCCCACGCATGTCGCGCTTGAACTGGCGGCGGTCGCGGTAGGCGTAGACGCCCGAACGGATGACCTGCTGCTTGGCGAGCTTCCGGTGCTTGCCGCGGGCGCCGTAGTAGCCGCGGGCGTCGCGGAGGATGCGCTTGCGGGCTTTGTTGCGGGCGGGGCCGTTGGTGGCGCGGGGCATGGTTCGTTCCTTCCTTCATACCCGGCGGAGCGGCACTCAAGCCGTCTTTCGCGTCCCGACGGGCGATGCGATGGTGCGGTCAGTCGTTGCTAGCAGCCTTGGCGGCGGCCTCGCGGGCGGCGCGACGCTGCTCGGGCGAGGGGCTGCGCTTGATCGCGGCGAGGGGCTGCGTGCGCCCGCGGAGCCGGCGGTACAGCAGCTTCTCGAACCGCTTGGCTTCGGGGTTCGCCGCGTAGGGGTCCTTGCGCAGCTGGCGGAGCCGCTTGCCGGACTTGTGGCTGGAAAGGTGCTTGTGGTAGGCCGAGCGGTGGCGGACCTTGCCGGTCTTGGAGATGCGCACCCGCTTGAGGAGGCCCTTGTGGATCTTGTTCTTCGGCATCGTGCTCGCCCTTGGCGCAGAGGGATCATCCGTTGGCCGCGTGCCTGGCCGGCAGCGGGCCGAGATAGTAGGCTCAGCGGCCCGAGCGGGCAACGAGGCCCGGTTTACGGGCCCAGAAAGACATCGGAGTGGTGCTGCGGGGGCGGCAGGCGATCCACCGGCAAGCGGAGCTGCTGCCGGACCGACTCGATGGCGCGCTCGATGGGTCGGGGCAGGTAGACGTGGTCGCCGTACTGGGTGTAGGGCTGCTCGGCCCACAGCACCGACCCGTCGCCGCGGAGCATGTGCTGGCCCCGACCGTCGTGGTTCGGTGAATTTTCATCCACCCGGATCGGCTGCCCGGCGAGCACGCGGAGGACGATCGGGGAGCGATCGGCGAGCACCACCCCCACCGCGGACGCCTCGCTGCGGCCCTCGACGGGGAGAGCGTAGCTGTACGACACCTGGCGGACATTCTGCCAGTCAACCGCGTCCGCGGGCATCGGCTCGCTCGGCGCATGGGGGTTGCCCGGGCTTCGCAGCGCGTCTTCCGGAACATACTGAAGCCGCTTGAGCGCGAAGAGGTTCGACGCGTTCGATGTCTGAGCGGTCGGAGTCACCTGCCACCACTGACGCTGCATATGCGGCTCCTGCACCCGCGGCAGGCTGTCGGCGAAATCGGCCGCGTAAGCCCCCAGGCCGAGACCAGCGACGGCGAGGTTCGCCTGGTTCGTCGTCCGCATCGCGTTCTCGCGCACGGTCGACATCACGGGCCAGACAACCGAAGCCGCGATCAGGATCACCGCGGCAACCGAGACGATGTCCGACAGCCGGCCGCCAATGCGGGCCAGCACGGGTCGCTCGGCTTCCGCCGAGATCACGCTCGATGCCACGGCCGCCATCACGCGATCCGTCAGATCGCATTCGTATTCCAGATCGGGCCCTTTGAGCAGGCTCGCGATCGCGACCACGCGTTCGGCTCGCTCGCGAAGGACGCCCGGCACGCGGGACGGGTCCATGCCCGCCATCAGCACAGCGTCGAGGGCGTCCTGGTCCGCATCGCTCAGGATCGCACCGGGTCGATCCATCGCAGTGAGGCGGTCCAGCACCGACTCTCGCAACGCCGGGTCGGGCGAGACGCTGGCGTTGCCCGCCAGGGCGAGCAGCCTGGCGAGCTTGGAGATCCGTGCCGCGAGTTCGGCCGGGGCGTGGGACGGATCGAGGTTGTTCTCGAGCAGCCACTCGAGGGCCGCCTCGTCGGTCGGGCTGAGGGGGGACGAGGAACCAAGTCGGTTCGGAACGCTGTTCATTGGTCCTGATCCTCGATCGAATGGCTGGGCGACACCTGCTGCCAGAACTTGGCGAAGGAGGCCACGGCGGCGTGAAGCCTGCTCTTGACGGTGCCCAGCGGGATGCCGAGTTCGTCGGCGATCTGGGCGTAGCTCAGGCGTTGGAAATAGGCGAGCAGCAGCACCTCGCGGAGCGGGTGCGAGAGATTCGCGACGGCCCGATCGACGAGCTGCTGCTGCTCGGCCGACAGAATGCCGTCGCTCGGCGCCGGGATATCGATCTCGAGCAGATCGACCATCTCGGCCCCGTCGCCGTCGCCGAGAGGCTTCGAGAGCACGAGCAGAGGCTGCCTGGACTTCTTCCGGAGGCCGTCGCGGGCCTTGTTGGCCGCGATCGTGAACAGCCACGGTCGGAGGCGTCGCGAGGCATCGAACCGGGCCGCCGACACATGCAACTGGAGAAATGTCTCCTGAAAGGCGTCCTCGGCGGCATCTCTCGACCCGGTGAGTCGGACCAGGAACCGCATGAGGTCTACCTGATAGCGGTCGATGATCTCGCGGAGGGCATCTCGATCGCCCCTGACATAGCGACGGACCAGCTGCTCGTCCGATACGGTCGGCTTCGAGTCGTCGGCTTGCTCTGCTGCTGGCCTGTCTTGCACGGTCGCGGCCTTCCTGGCACCGGTCATCCGGACCGCTGAGCCCCGGGCCGGGAACCGGCCCCCGATCCCCACGGTGCCTGAGCTTGGTTGGAACGCGGCGGCGGACATGCACCCCGCATACGCCCGGGCCCGGACGTCGTTCGCGCCACCGACCGGAACCTGGAGCAAACGGACCGGTTTCTTCGATTCATACTATCGGAACTTCTTCGGGATCGGCAGCGGGAGCTGTGCAATCGATCGCCGGCTGGCGCGTTGTGCGGCCGGTGCGTGCGGTTCCGCTCGCAGCGCAGGGAGCTCACGCCAGTGACGGACCGGGCACCGGACAGCGGCGCGTCGGAATCGGCCGTGGCGGCCGCCCTCGCGGGCCGGCCCGGTGCGTGGGAGGAACTGGTCGGTCTCTGGTCCCGTCGGGTCTACGCCGCCGCCCAGAGCAGGCTCCGCGACCCGGAAGCCGCCGAGGAGGTGACGCAGGCAGTCATGGTTACGGTTTACGAGCACATGACGCAGGGGAAGTACACCCACACCGGCCAGTTCGAGAGCTGGCTCTTCCGGATCGCGATGAATCGCGTGCGCGATGTGGTGCGTCGCACCCAACGCCAGCGGACGCGCTCGATGGGAGAAGCCGCGGCGGGCATCGTGGCGGCGCCCGCTGCGGACGGCACGGGACCAATGGACGACCTGCGGAACGCAATCGCTCGCCTGCCCGAGGCCGATCAAGAAGTGATCTCGCTGCGCCACCACGCGCAGCTTGGATTTGCGGCCATCGCCGAGATGCTCGGCGAGCCGCTCGGAACCGTGCTGGCGCGGCACCACCGCGCGATCGCGAAGCTGCGCACGCAGCTTGAGCCGCACCAGCAGGCGGCGGAGACGTAAAGATGGCTGCACACCCCGACCCGCAGACCAAGACTGACCCGGAGATCGAGGCCTTGCTCGATGCGATGGGAGCTCGTGCGCGAGCCGAGCCCGACGCCGGATTCGAGCATCGCATCGCGACCGGCGCCCGCACGATCGAACACCCGGCCAGGGGGCGTCGACGGACGCTGGTCGGCCCGCTGGCGCTGGGAGGCATCGCGGCGCTCATCGCGGTCGGGGTCATCCTGGTGCCGACCGCCTCGCCGACGGATCCGATGGCGAACGACCCTGTCGCGGCGGACATCGCCGAGATGTCGTTCACGTTGTTCGACGATGTGCTCGGGATCGACGGCGCCTTCGCGGCTGCCGGCGTGCCCGATGCCATGGATCCTTCCACGCTGGACGAATGGTTCGTCGAAGGAGACGCGCTGTGAGCACCCGGAAGAAGGCGTTGTGGGCTGGCCTGATCGGGCTGACCGCGCTCTCGGGCGTGGGGCAACCCCTCGATGCGGAGCGGCGCGGGGCACTCGAACAGCGGCGCGATCTGCTCGCCGCCCGGCTCGCCGAGATCGAGGCGGAGCTTGCGGGGGATGTGCCGGAGGGGACGGTGCGGCTGTTCGGCGCCGGCCAAGCGGCAGGAGACGAACGCGGCGTGCCGGTGCTCCGCGACCGCCGACGCGACGGCAGGATGATCGTTGACCCGGACACCCGCGAGCAGCTCGTCGCCGAGCTTGAGAAGAACGACCCCGAATTGGCCGCCTTTATACGGGAGGCGATGAATCGGCGCGGCGGCGGGTCGCTGCCCGTCTTCGGTCGGCTGCGGGAGATGCTCGAACTCCGCGACACGGACCCGGAGGCGTTTGAGGCTCGGCGGGCCGAGGTTCGTGCGGGTCTCCGTGTGCTCCGCGTTTCGGGCGCGCTGCGGGACCTCATCGCAGCGGACGGGGCGGAGGAGGACATCGAGCGGATCACCTTCGAGCTCCGGACCGCTGTCGCGGAAGGCTTCGACGCGAAGCGAGCCGTCCTGCGGCTTGAGATCGATCGGGGCGAGCAGCGGGCGGCCGAGATGCGTCAGCGGCTCCAGAACGCCGACACGAATCGGTCCTCGCTCATCGATGAGCACCTGAATCGACTGCTCGAGCGGATCCGTTCCGCGGCAACGCGCCGCGGATCGACGGGGGGCTGAGCGAGGTCGGTCACGAGACGATCGAGCCGTTGGCGATCGGGCCCATGGGTGTGAGCAGCACGACACCGCGGTCCGCTCCGCCGTCCTTGGGTGCATCGCTCGCGGCGAGCAGCATGCCCCGCGACTCTTCGCCCCGGATCTTCCGCGCCGCGAGGTTGGCCACGATCACGATCTGTTTGCCAACGAGGTCCGCCGGGTTGTAGTACGCCTTGACGCCGGCGCAGATCTGGCGAGGCTGGCCCGACCCGTCGTCCAGCTGCAGGCGGAGCAGCCGATCGGCGTCGGGGTGCGGCTCGGCCTCAACGATCGTTGCGATGCGAAGGTCGACCTTCGCGAATTCGTCGAACGAGATCTCGGGCTTGAGCGGGACGGTTTCCATCGTTGATTCCTGTGCCATGGGTGGGCCGAGCGGCTGGGTGAGGGATCAGGTCCCGACCTGCGGACGCGGCCGAGTCCATTCGCCGGATTTATAGACCGACCGCGACGTATCGATCTGGTAGACCTCCGGGACCCGATCGGGGTCGGGGTCGAGCAGCGGACCGGTCCGCAGCATCGCGTGCTCCGCCGACCAGGTCCGACCGTCGGCCCGCAGCGCAATCGCTTCGAGCGCAACATAGCCGAGGCGGTCTTCGTCGGACAGGAGCGGGCCAGGGTTGCCACGGCAGTTGGGACACAGGATCCGGCGCGTGTCCGGATCCGACGGATCCGGGACGGACCGCGCGTTGCCGCACTGCTTGCAGGGCCAGACCCCCGCTTCCCCGCGGATGCGGGCTAGCGACGGCGCGTTCCGCAGGCCCAGCACGGCCTCGCCCACGGCGTCCAGAAGCTCCTCCATGCCGGGCCGTTCGAGCTGGGCCCGAGCGAGCACGCCGCGACCGGCGCGGACAAGGCCCAGGTATTCGGCGAAGGCCAGCCGCAGCTCCCGCGAGAACTCCGCGAGAGGCTTCGTGTCCTTCGCCACCCCCGCGTATCGCTCGTCGAGAATCGCCGCCACGGCGTAGAGCCAGCGGCGCCGCGCGGCGTCACGCTCGAGCGACGCCAGCGCCACGCACGAACTCGCTCGCAGCCACGGCGGCGACTCGGCCTGATCCCCGAGCGCGAACGCGAGGACATACAGCCGACGCGCCAGCTCGATGTCTGCACGCTCATCGGCCTCGTTCGCGACCTCTTCGGCAAGCAGGTAGTACTCCACCGGCCGATCGGGCGACAGCCGCGCGAGCCTTTCGGCCGTGCGGCCGTCGATGCGCTGCGCCGTCGTCCCGAGCGCGATCATCGCCGCAAGCATGAACCACACCATTCTCATGGAGCAACTCCGATGCGAAGAGCCCAGAGTTCCAGGCCGGCGCGCTCGGTCGCGGCGATCTGCCCGAACGCCGAGCGTGCATCCAGCCGCGCGCCAGACAAGTCCGTCAGCACCTGTCGGGCTCGGTCACGCAGGTGCGGGCTCTCGAGGCCGACGAGCGCCGCGAGCAGCTCCACCGCGGAGACCTGCAACGCGGCGAAGCGTGAGACCGCACCCTCCGCGAGCGTCAGACGCCCGGAGAGCTGACGCATGGTGTCTTCGACCTCGGCCGACGCCGCTCCCGACAGATCGATGCGCCGGATCTCGTCCAGCCGCTCGGCGATGAGACGATTCAGCGAATCCTCGACCGGCTGCGTGACCGACGCGGTCGCCGAAAGCCTTCGCGCGTGCTCCTCGGCGAGCAGCCCCGACAGCGCGTCGATCGTGCGCGCCTCGTTCGTGCCACCCTCGGCCTCGAGCAGCCGGTCGACCATCGCCCGCCTCGCTTCGTACGGCCAGCTCGGGCCATCAATGGAGGGCATGGACTTCGCAGCCACACGCTCGACCATTTCCTGCACGGAGCCGACACGAGGCACCGTCGGCAGGATTTCGAGGAAGGCGTTGATCACCGTCGGCTGGTCTGCGCTGAGCATGACGACATTCTGCGCCTCGCGCCGAACGCTCGCGGGCGACCCGTTGACCGCCTCGGCAACGACCAGTTCGGCGGCGATCATCCCGAGCTGGTTGCGACGCTGCACGAGCTCGCCGAGCAGCGAAAGACGCACCGGGATGTTCCGCTTGGCCTCGAGATACCGGATCGCCCAGGCGTCGCTCGCGTTCGCGTCGGTGCTGACGCCGGCAGAGCCCTGCGCCACGATTCGATCGAGGTCGACCCGCAGGGCCGAAACGATCGCCGCGGCTTGGTCCGGAGCGCCCCACAGCATGAGCTGGCACGCGTTGCTGAGCCGTGCGCTGACGACAGCGTCCGCGAGCTGACCGGTCGGCGTTGACGGCACATCGGCCTTGAAGTGCCCGGCGATCGCGGCTCGCAGCTCCTCGATGCCCTCGGCGGGATCGACATGGCGGAGCCAGCTCTCGGCGAGCCGCGTCCGGACGTCGGCTCGCTCCGACTGCGACGCGGCGGGCGCCAGACGGATCGGCGCCGACGGATCGCCCGCCGAACCGGATCTCGCGATCGCGTTCACAAGCACCGAGGCCGATCTGGTGGACACCGCCTGATCCGCGAGAAGGCGGAGGACCAGCCCCGAGGCCTCCGCATCCCGCATGGGATCGAGCCGACCGGCGAGCGTCTCGGTGACGCGGAGCAACGCCGCGTCTGCCAGCACATCCCGATCTGATCGGAGCACGGATTCGAGCGCTTCGCGGACGATCCGAGCCTCGATCTGCGGCTCGATGGCCCGCACGGCGTCGGCGCACGCGGTCCAATCGCCAAGCGCCTCCTGGCCTGGTGGCGCGCCGGCCCATGACGACGCGAGGAAGCTCAATCCGCGGCCCGCTCCCTGGGCGAACAGATCGTCGCCCGGCCGCGGCTGCGCGCCGATCGTCGAGACCAGGGATGCGACGATCGCGTTGTCGACCGGCGTCGACAGCGATCGCTCGACAGAGAGTCGGCTGAGCAGCCCGGCGTGGAACGAGACCATCGAAGGCCGATCGACCCGAATCCGATCGGCCATCGCCGCGACAAGGCTGGCGCCGTCATCCGGCGGAAGGAGGTAGACGACATCGACAAATGCGCTGCCGATCCGCTGGAGATCGGTCTGGCTGCGCGAAGCCCACGACTCTGCCACACCATCAAGAACCCGGGCCACCGTCTCGACATCGGACGGGACCCTGGCGTCACGCATGCCGATCAACGCCGAAGCCCAGTCGGGCGTATCCAGATCGGCGTCGGCGACGCCCCTTTCCGCAGGCACCGGCTTGGGCGACTCGACGGTGGACGGATCGATCGTTTCGGCCGTCTGCGGGCCGGCGTCTCGAGGCGGACCGGCTTCGGCGACCGGTGCCGGCGAGGGCTCCGTGCCGACACGAGCGTCGAGGGCGATCCACGTGATCGCGAGAACGACGATGGCTGCGGCGACCGCCGCGGCCGTGAGCATGTTCTGGAGCGTGTCGCCGTCCGCGGATTCCGACGGGCTGTGCCGGGGAATCTGCCCGCGCCGCTCGGGTGGAGCACCGTCGGCCGACACCGGCCCGACCCGGTGCTCGCCGGCAAGATCCCGCACAACGCGCGGGACGGCGCTGGACGGGATGCCCTCGGCGTGCGCGAGCAGGGCGAGCCGCCGCATCGCCCGCTGGTTCCACCCGCCTTCGCTCGCGATCACGAGCAGCGCCCTCGGGCCGAGCAGCGTTTCGGGCGCACGCCTTGCGACCGGCGCCGAGCGGGCGGCGGCGATGACTCCCGCCCGCTCGTGCAGCGCGAGCCGCACCTCGTTGCCCTCAGGCGTTTCGCTGAGCGGGTGCATCGCCACCTGGTGCATTCGCTCGCCCAGCGCATCGATCACGTCGGCTTCGGTGATGGGACCGATCGGCAGCCCCAGCACATCGAACGGGTTCGCCGGGTTGCGCACCCCGAGGATGGTTGTGATCGGCAGGTCGGTCATCCCTCCGGCTCTCCGGCCGTCCCGAGGAGTCTGACCAGCACCTCGCCGAACGCCTCGCGGTATCGGGGCGGGCCCAGGTCCGGGTGCAGAGCGCGGAACTGTCGGGCGGCATCTCGGGCGGCTTGGATGTCAGCACGCTCGAGCTCCCTGAGCGACTCCAGCCTCGCTTCGTACCACGCGAGGGAGTTCGGCTCCGCTCGCTGCAGGACGGTCAGCCACGCCTCCGCCGAGCTCGCCGGGTCATCGAGCCGAGAGTACCCGCTGGCGAGCGATCGGAGCTGCGCATCGTCCGCGAGCCCGAGTGCCAGCAGCCGTTCTCGCTTGGCGACGGCTGTCGCGGCGTAGCGTTCGCCGCCCGGCTGCTCGGCGAGAAAGTCCGCCGCTCCCGCCGTCGTTTGCAGAACACTGGCCATGGCGGCTGGCCGACCTTCGAGCGACGGCAGGACCTTCTCGCCAAAGCGGACCACGCGTTCGGCGTGTATCGCGCTCGCCTGATCGGCGATCCACGCCCGCACGGAATCTCGGTACAGAACCTGCGCCGCCACGACGCCGAA
>DAIOTV010000036.1:0-12359 GCA_036751825.1 Phycisphaerales bacterium | reverse complement strand
GTCCGGGAACTCAGATTGGCCGCAATCGGGGATGACGAGGGCTTGGCCGAACGCCTCGCGCCCATCCTGCGCCGCCACGACGCCGAAGGTGCTTCCGTTGCGGACGAGGCCCTCGGCCAGCCGCGCGGCCTCATCGGTGTCGCCCTGATGTGAAGCGATCTGGAGGCGCCGGAAGTCCAGCTCTTCCTGCAGGTCCGGGCGTGTCGTATCGGCATAGCTGCCGACCCGCTCGATGATGCCCAGCGCGTACTGAGCGCGCTCGATCTCCGGTGGCTCCACACCGAGCGCCACGTCGGCCAACCGGCGGGCTGTCAGCACCATCGATGCGGCGACGGCCGCCGCCTCTCCGGCGTCTTCGTTGCGGAGCGTTCTTCCGTCCTGGACGAGTATCTCCTCCGCCACGGAGAGGAACTGCGCCGCGACCAGCGGACGGTCGAACGGCTCGGCGTTGCGGTACCGCCGATACAGCAGGGCCGACGCCCGGCGACGGGCAGCGGCATAGGTCGGCGCCTCGGACGGAACGCCCAGCAGGATGTCCGCGGCCTGCTGCTCGGTGAGCAGGCGTGCCGTGCTGGGCCGGAGCGCGAGCTGCGCGGCTTCGTCCGTGTCCGGATGGGCGGCAAGATAGAGCAGCGCGGCCTGGTCCCTCGTCTCGGCGAGCGACGCGTCACCGGCGTCGGTCGCTCGCTCGAGGGCCACAACGCGCATCCACGCCGCCTGCCGGCGCTGCTCCGGCGATGTCGCGACCGACTGGCAGCGTTCGAAGACTTCCGCGGCCTCGCTGAGGCGTCCGGCTTCGAGCAGCGACTGACCGGCGTCGAACAGCGCGCGACCCCGCTCCACAGGAAACCGCTCGGCGTCCTCGGCCGAGGAAGCCGCCGCCAGCTTCTCCGCCGCTGCGAGCAGCTGGCTGATCGCACGCGGATCGTCGTCGCCGTGGGTCTCGGCGAGCTCACGGGCCTCGTCGCGCAGCATCACCGCGCGAACGTACATCGCCACGAAGCCGTCCTCGTCGAGCAGGTCTGTCCCGAACCGCCGGGCAAGATCGGTGACATGCCCGATCTCTCCCGCCCGCACGAGGTAGGCCAGGGCATCCTGCGCAAGCCGGTTGATGAGCTGCCCGTGCCGGACGGCGGGCGTGGCGAGGTGGTCGAACGACAGGATGCACACAAGCCGCGCGAACGTTGGATCCGGCACCTCGGCGGTGGCGGCGAGCTTCCGGCGTGCGACGGTTTCGAGATCGGGCCACGCCCCCGCCGCCGCCAGCACCCGGACGCGTCTCGTGGGGATCGAATCGCGGATGTCTTGTGGGACATCGGTGGACCGCTCGACCGCGTCCAGCCACGCGCGGGCCTCCAGCGACCGGCCGGACAGCGAGCACGCGATCGCCGCCCCCACCGCCGACCGGGCGACATGCTCGAATCGGAGCAGGTTCGGCTGCAGCTGATCGACCGTCGCCTCGTCGCCGTCACGGGCACCGAGGATCCAGCCGAAGTGGCGGAGCGCCTGGTCCGCCCCCTGCTCGACGCCGGACAGCTCGGCCGCGTACAGGCTGCTCCAGCCGGCGTAGTAGAAGGCGATCGATCGCATCCGTCGGGCGTCGGCGAGCCGGCTCGCGACGTCGTCTTCTTCGGCTCGCTCCAGCTGCTTGCCGAGTTCGCGTTCGAGTTGCTGCGCGAGCTGATGGGACTGCTGCGCAAGCGACACAAAGGCGGGAGACACCTCGCGCAGGATGCGCAGCCCCTCGGCGATCTCGCGTTCTGAAGCCAGCAGCAGCACGTGCCGTTCCGCGGTTTCTTCCGCCTTGAGATACGCGGCCTGAGCGAGTCCCAGCCGCAACTCGGGCGAATCGGCCTCGGGAACGGACCGCAGCAACGTCGCGGCACGCTCCGCCCACTTCTGCCTGCTGTCCGCGCTGGCGGTGCCCTCGAGCAAATCGAGATACACGGCGGCGAGCTCTTGGGCGATCTCGGCTCGATCGGACGCGGCAGCCGACTCCAGCTGGTGCAGGAGATACTCGGCGTACACATCGTCGAGCTGCCTCTCGCGGAGAAACTCCGCGTGGGCGGCGCGCTGGGCGCCCGCCGACATCGAACCGAACGCGAGCAATGCGGCGAGCGCAAGGGGCCTATTCGGGGGCCACATAGGTGATCCTCTCGAAGCCCGCGTCGTTGCACGACTGGAGCGCCGCGGCGACATCGGAGACCCTTGCGGCGTCGTCCGCGCGGACGAACACGCCCGGCTCCTTCGGCAGGCCGGTGAGCAGCCGGGTCAGCTCGGCCTGCGTCGCGATTGAGACGCCCGACACGGTGAACGGGGCCCCCACGCTCCGGTTGCCGACCACGACGACCTGCGGCTCGAGGTTGGCCGCCGACGCGTCCGTTCGCTCCGCGGACAGGGCGGCGGCGAGCTCTTCTTCAGGCGGCGTGATCGTCGCGCTCGTGAGAAAGTACACGAGCAGAAGAAAGAACACATCGATCATGCCGATGAGCGGCAGCCGGCTCGTGCGTTCGCTGGCGTCGGTGCGTGTGAACCTCATCCGCCGCCGCCTCCCGAGGGGTCGGTTGCGATGCGATAGCGTGTCGCGCCGCCGTCGGTCAGCAGGCGCGTGAGGCGGTTGAGATACGAAGCCGCCGCGTCGTGCTCGGGGCGAACCAGCACGACCTGGTCCTCGCCGCCAACCGCGGCGAGCATTGCGCCCAGTGTGTCGTACGACACGAACTCGTTGTCAACGCG
Source organism: Phycisphaerales bacterium (assembly GCA_036751825.1). GTDB lineage: Bacteria > Planctomycetota > Phycisphaerae > Phycisphaerales > UBA1924 > JANQQZ01. Next base: position 9,623 of record DAIOTV010000036.1, on the reverse strand, counting down.
CAGCGAGCCGTCGCTCAGCAGGTCCACAACGAGCACGCCCTCGCTGGCGGCCTCGGTCTCGGGCGTGCCGGGCTGATTGGGCAGATCCAGCGGCTGGCGGATCGATCGAGAGATCTGGGCCGACACCAGGAAGAAGATGATCAGCAGCAGAACGACGTCGATCATCGGCGTCAGGTCGAACGCGTTGACGTGCGAGCGATAGGGGATCACCCGTTGCCCCGATCCGCGGCCGCCTGGTGGCTCTCGACGTAGCCGAGGAGTTCTTCCGTCCGCTCGGCCACGCTGGCGGCGAGCGACTCAATGCGGTTTCGGAACAGCGAGACCGACGCGGTCACCGGGATCGCCACCACCAGCCCGAGGACGGTGGTGATCAGGGCCACGGAGATGCTGCCGGCGAGCTCGTCGGGCCTGGCGAACCCGCCGGCGGATGTCCCGAGCCGGTCGAACGCGCCGACCATGCCCACCACGGTGCCCAGCAGCCCGAGCATCGGGCTGACGGACGCGATGAGCGCGAGCCCCTCGGTGGAACGCATGAGCCGGCTGACCTCGGCCTGCCCGGATTCCTCGAGCGCGCTGCGGAACTCCAGCAAGCCGAACGGCGATCGGGCGCACCGTGACAGCGCCGAGCCGACCACATGCGTCAGGAAGCTGGGGCTCTTGTGATCGAGGCAGTAGGCGCGGGCCTGATCGAGCTGACGGTTCAGCAGCATCTCGCTGAGCCGCTGCAGGTGCTCTTCCGGCGCCAGCCGCTCCAGCCTGAGCTGGATGAACTGGATGACCACCAGCGCCACCGCGGCGAACGAGAGCACAATGATGATGAACCCGATCGGCCCGCCCGAGGCGATGTGCTCGAACACGGACTTGCGTCCGACCGGGTCGTCCTGCGCGAGCAGGGCGGCGTGACCGAGAAGTGCAGCGAAGGTCATGATCCGATTCCGTTGGTTGAAGCCGATGCGGTCAGCGAGCGGATGCCGCGGAGCGAAGGCAAGGCGAGGGCCGGGTGGCTCGGGCTCTGTCGTTCGAGTGTATCGATGAGCCTTGCGGCGGCGTCGAGCCGGCCCTCGTCGGCCAGGGCCTCGGCGGCGCTCGCGAGGCAGATGCCGGCAAGGTAGGCCTGGCTCTCGCCGTGGACGCTCGGCACGACGAGCAGATGCCCGACGCCGGCCAGACGCTCGCTCTCGGACTCGAGCAGCAGCGAGAGCCCGATCCCCGCGTGGGCCCACGCGCGGACCCAGGGGCGGTCGTCCGCATCGAGAAAGGCCTGCAATTCCACGCGCGCTGCGGCTCTCCGGCGCACATCGGCGCTCCGGGCCTCGACCATGGCAGACGCGAGACGCACGCCGTCGGTCACAGCCTCGCCTTGCAGCGGGGGCGGCGATTCACCGGCGGCGATCAGCAGGGCCGACGCGTAGATCTCGGCCAGACGCCGGTTGGGCCCTTCGGTCCATCGGTTGAAACCGTCCTCCGCGACGTCGGCGGCGATCCGGGGCGTCATACGCGATGGCAGGAACACGGGCGGAAGGCCGGGAACGAGCTGTGTGTCGGCGTCGATCGGCGACCGGCGCGCGGGAGGGGCCTCGACGAGCGAGAGCTCGTGCTCCAGCACATGCAGCCACGGTACGACGCTCCGCTCGGCATTCGCGAGCTCCAGGTGCGTCGCGAGCAGCGCGTCGGCGGCGAGGGCCGCCGTCGCTCCCTGCTCGTCGCCGAACGTTGCGTACGCCGATTCGATCGCACCGAGTGCAGCAATCGGATCGCCGCGATCGAGCCGACTGGTGCCGCGCCAAAGCAGCTCGCCCGCCTCGAGAAAGGCGCGGACCTGCTCGCTCTGGTCGCCCTCGAACGATCGGACGCGATCCCAGGTGACGAGCAGGCGCGTGTCCGCGAAGCGGCCGACCAGCCCCGCCGCGTCGGCACTCTCGACAGTGACGGTCCGGCCGTCGCGCCCCCTCAGCGTCGCCGATGGCTGCGCCGAGGCCAGACCGGCCGAGGCGGCAAGAAGCAAGCCGACAAGAACCCGGGCCATGCACCCGCGGGCGCCGATCACGGCGATCCCCCGCCGGGCACGTGCGTGTACGAGCCGCCGGTCGCCTCGGCGATCCGCCGCATGCTGGCCTCGGCCTCGCGGGTGACGAACGTGATGCAGTGGATCGGGGTCGGCCTTTCCCGATTCAGGGCGAGGATCGCGTCGACGTCCTGGTCGCCGTTGGCGAACTGTCCATCGGTCATGAAGTAGATCGCGTCGGCCCGCGGGCGGATCTGCGACACCAGCTCAAAGCCCGGCACCGGCTGGGTCGATCCGAGCGGGCCGACCGCTTCGAGCTTCTCGCGGGCCCACCGCTTGCCGGCGCCCGTGGCGTCGGTCCACTCTCTGCGGTTGCCGAGCGGGAAGGCGTCTTCGCTGTAGAAGACCACATAGAAGCTCGTGTGGCTGCCGAGCTCGGTGATGGATCGGCGGAGCTCGGCGAGCATCGATTCCATGCGCCCGCCCTGGCCCATCGAGCCCGAGATGTCGACGACGTACGCGAAGCGGTTGCCCCGGGCCTCGATGCCGAAGAAGCTGGCCGCACCCCCGGAGGCGCCGCCGCTGCCCGAGGTCCCCTCGATCTCGAGGCGCTCGCCTCCGGATGAGCTGGTGATCTCAACGTTCAGTTCTCGGTCGACGAGCGACTCGGTGGTCAGCTCGGTCAGCTCGGCCTCGACGGCCTGCTCGTCAAGCAGCGACTCGACGAGGGGCGCGTCGATCTCGAGCTCGAGCTCGCCGACGGCCTCGAATTCGCTCTCGGGCATGACCGCGAACTCAACGACGCTCTGCGATCCTTCCGGGCCGGGCCGGCCGCCCCCGCCGCCGACCAGGAAGAGGGCTGCCCCGATGAGCATCGCGATGTGCACGGCGAGCGAGATCGCGATGCCGGCGACCGACAGACGCACCACCCAGCGGCGTAGGCGCGCCAAGGGGGGGAGTGTCTCGGGTTGGCGCTGGTCGTCCGTGCTCATCGCGCTCGCCCCACGGGCCGTCTGCGGAATCAGACGCTCGGCACCGCGAACGGTTCCGGGCGTCGGCGTCCTTCGACGCTTGCGGGTCTATGGTATCGTCGGGTTGCTCGCGTCTGCCGAGGACCCTTAACGCATGGGGAAACAGACGTGCCACGGGTTCTACTAAAGCTTAGCGGCGAGTCGTTCAGCGGCGATCAGGGCTTCGGGATTGACGCCGGCTCGCTCGCCAGCATCGCCGGAGAGATCAAGCAGGCCCGGGCGGACGGGGCCGAGATCGCGGTGGTGGTCGGCGGCGGGAACATCATCCGCGGTGCGAGCCTCGCCGAGAGCGGCGACATCGAGCAGGCGACCGCGGACTACATGGGGATGCTGGGAACGGTCATCAACGGGCTCGCCCTGCGGGAGAAGCTGCAGTCGCTGGGGGTCGACAGCCGGGTGATGTCCGCCCTGGAAATCCGATCAGTCGCCGAACCGTTCATCCGCAACCGGGCCATCCGGCATCTTGAGAAGGGCCGCGTGGTGGTGCTCAGCGCCGGCACGGGCAATCCGTTCTTCACCACCGACACGTGCGCCGCCCTGCGCGCGACCGAGCTTCGCTGCGAGGTGCTGCTCAAGGCGACCAAGGTGGACGCGATCTACGACCGCGACCCCGCCAAGCACGCCGATGCCAAGCCGTACGATCGGCTGAGCTACAGCGAGGCGATCCTCCGAGAGATCGCCGTCATGGACGCCACGGCGTTTACGATCTGCCGTGAGCGATCGATCCCGATCCGGGTGTTCAAGTACGACGTGCCGGGCAACATCCGCAGGGCTGTTGCCGGCGAGGCGATCGGAACCATCGTGAACGCCGACGGCAACGGCTGACCGAATCGACCGACAAGCACTGAGGGCTGAAGCAATGACCGATCCAGACACGATCCTCCTCGAGGCCGAAGAGCAGATGCAGAAGGCCGTGGACTACTTGGCGCAGGAGTTCAAGGGCCTGCGCGGCGGCCGGGCGTCGACCGCCCTGGTCGAGTTCGTCAAGGTCAACTACTACGGCGCCCCGACAGACCTGAAATCGCTTGCCGCGGTCAGCACGCCCGAGCCCACGCAGCTGCTTATCAAGCCGTTCGATGCCGGCACTCTGAGCGAGATCCGCAAGGCGATCGAGGAATCGGACCTCGGCCTCGTTCCCAATGCCGACGGCAAGCAGATCCGCCTCAATGTGCCGCCGCTCTCGACCGACCGACGCCAGCAGCTCGTCGGCAAGGCGAAAAAGATGAGCGAGGAGTCCAAGGTCGTCATGCGCAACGCCCGTCGGGACGCCAACAAGCACGCCGACGCGCTCGGCAAGGGCGACGGGCACATCTCCGAAGACGAGATATCGACCCTCAAGGACGAGATCCAGGAACTGCTCAAGAAGTACGAGAGCAAGATCGACACGATGCTCAAGGACAAGAGCACCGAGATCATGGAAGTCTGACCCGGGCGACCACGCCGACCTGCCGACCCTGCCGATCAGCGGAAGTGGATCACGCGGTGCTCGAGCAGGTTGATGGGGCTCGATCGCAGCATGATCGCCGCGTCGATCCGCTCACGCAGCTCCGGCCACGCCGGCCCGACCATCGTCTCGAGCGTCTGCGACAACGCGGCGGGGAGGGCGGCACCGCTCGGCGAAGCGATTCCGCCGGGCACCATCTGCTCGAACAGGTCCTCGAGACTCTGAGGCTCGGGGTAGTCGAGCACGTCGTACTCGCTCAGATCCAGCTCGTCGGCGAGCGCGGCGATCGTGTCGGACAGCGACCCGATCCCATCGGCCATGTTGAGGCTGACCGCCGTGCTGCCCGTGAACAGCCGGCCCTCTGCCGTCTTGGCGAGGTCGATGCCCTCGCGGCCCGCGGACACGCGATCGGTGAACAGGTTGTACGTGTCGGTCATCCGTTCGCGAACCAGCGCCCGCTCTTCGGTCGTCCATGGGTCGGAGCTGAACATCGCGGCGTGGGGACCGCGGGCTCTACCAACGGTGTTGATCTTCAGCTTGTCGTACATCCCGGAGATCGCCAGCTTGCCGCCGACCACGCCGATCGAGCCAACCACCGAGGACGGGTTGACGTAGATCTCATCGCCCGCGACCGCGATGTAGTACCCGCCGGAGGCCGCCATCGACCCGATCGACACGTACACGGGCTTGTGCTCGCGCAGCTCGGTGAGCGAGCGCCAGATTACCTCGCTCGCCGTCGCCGAGCCGCCCGGCGAATCGATCCGCACCACGACACCCTTGATGTCGTCGTCATCCTGCAGCGTCTTGCAGATCCGGCGGATCGTCCGGCTGCCGACCGACGACGAGCCAAACAGGCCGCCCTCCGCGGAATCACCGTCGACGATCGCCCCGTCGATGTGAAGCACGGCGATGGTCGGCCCCGTCGGATCGTTCCCGGGATCCTGCGACAGAAGCGAGAACACCGCGAAGGGATTCGAGGTGTCGATCGTGCTCCCGCCGGCATCCAGCCCGACATCCTGAAGCCACGTCACGTCGCCGCTCAAACGCTCTTCGAGCTCGGCGGTGAGCTGGCTCAGGTTGAGCGTTTCGTCGATCAGCCCGATCTCGACGCCGTCCTCGGCATCGGCGAGCCAGGCACGCTCCAGGGCGGCGTCGATCTCGCCGGCGTCCAGGCCGCGACCCTCGGCGAGCCGAGACCGCATGTTCGCGTAGATGCTGTCCAGCAGCTGCTCGATGTTCTCGTTCCAGGGTTCGGTCGGCGTCGAGCGGTTGAACATCTCGTCGGCGCCCTTGTACGCGCCGACCTGCTCGAAGCTGGGCTCAACCCCGATCCACTCGAGCGCGTCCCGAAGGTACATTTCTTCCATGTACAAGCCCGGCAGCATGAGACCGGTTCCTGCCTGTGCGATCACTCGATCGGCGTAGGTGCCGAGCAGCAAGTCGATCGGGCCGAGCGAATCGGTGACAACGTACACGGGCACGCCCGATGCGCTGAGCTCGCGCATGGACGATCCGATCTCCTCGACCTGCGACAGGGTGAGCACCGCATCCTCGAGCTGGAGCACGAACGCATCGAGATCGGCTTCCACGGCGCCGGCTTCGATGGCGGTCGTCAGCGTGCGGACGGTCAGCTCGGTCTCGCCGGTCAGCCAGCCGAACGGCGACGGGCGATCGGACAGCCCCCCGCTGAGCTGGATGAGGCCGACCCGGGCATCGTCGGCCGCCACGGCGACCGAGGGGATCGCCGCGCAAGCGGCTGCGACAATCGACACCAACTCACGCTTTGCGGTCATGCAGGGTCCTTTCGTTTGACGTCCGGATGATACCGCCGGTCGCTCGCGAGGTTTCGAGGCCGGGCTAGGCGTAGCCCAGCCCCCCGAGGTCTTCCTCGTCCAGCCCGTAGTGGTGCCCGATCTCGTGCAGGAGCGTCACGCGGATCTGGTGCTCCAGTTCCGCCTCGTCGAGCACACCGTCGCGTTCGGATTCCAGCAGCAGGCCGAGCCGGAACAGGTGAATGGTCGTCGGCTCGCGCGCGTGGTCTTCCACGGACCGCTCGGTCATCGGCACCCCGGTGTGCAGCCCCAGCAGCCCGTCGGGCGTGGGCCGCTCGCCCTCGTCGCGTGCGATGTCGTCCAGCATGGCATCCGTTGGCTGATCGTCCACGATGACGACGAGTTCCTGCTCGATCAACTGACGCAGGCGTTCCGGCAGGGCATCGAACACGCGGGCGAAGCAGGCGTCAAATCGAGACCGCTCTCGAGCGTTCACGACCCGGCCCTCCGGACGACATCGCGGAAGGCCACGGGAAACCGCCAGAGGGTCGTCGCGATCGAGATCGAATCCAGGGCCACGCCGAGCAGCGCGATCGCCAGGATACACGAACTGGCGAACACCAGCAGCTCGCCGCACAGTCCGACCGCCACCCCGGCGGTGGAGCCGAAGAGCCCGCTGCCGAGCATCAGGGCGTCCCCGACCAGCACGGCCGCCAGCGAGGCCGCCACGGTCAACAGCCGTTGCCTGTTGTCGTGGTTCTCCCGGACACGCCACGCGGTTGAGGAGATCGCGCGTGCGTTCGGCCTGAACAGCAGCACCCCGAGCAGGAGAAGCAGGTGAGCCCCCGCGTGCTCGCTCACTCTCGCAGAATCGGGCACGGCCATCGTGAAGTAGGGAGACGGCCGAACGGGATCGTGAACGATCACCGTCATTGCCGCGACGAACGCCCCGGCACCGATGCACACGATTCCGAGGGCGGCCCCAATCGCCGACAGCCTCGTCGTGGCTCGCATGGGACGAACAAGCCCGAAGCCGCTGATCGCACAGAGCGAGAGCGTGGCGACGCCCGCCACGCCGAGCCAGCCGAAGCCGCACGCGAATCGGATCGTTTCGCAGAGCAACGCGGCCGTCCGGTTTGCGATGAACAGCACGCTGGCGGCCAGCGCGCTCGCGGTGCAGCCGACGACGGCGACGGCGACGAGCCGAGGAAATCGAACCTTCGGGACGGAATCCCCGAATGGATCGATCAGAAGAAGGAGGGTCTCGCGGATGAGCGTGCCGCACTCCGGGCAGCGATCCAGCACCGACAGGCCCGCGAGGTTGTAGCCGCAACTCGTGCAGGGCAGCCGGCCCGACAACTCGTACGCGAGATCCCCCGCGTCGAGGCTACCCTCCGCTGATGCAGGATCGGCGGGGTTGCTTGTTGCCGGATCATTCAAGATGAACGGACCTCGTATGCAGACTCCCGCGATGATAATCGGAAGCCAACGCCCATGACGACACAGTCCGGCCCAGCCGACACGCTGGCGAAGCTCCGCGAGTCGATCTCCTCGGTGTTTCTCGGGCCCGAGCTGGCGGTCGATCGGGTGCTGTGCTGCCTGCTCGCTCGGGGGCACCTGCTCCTCGAGGATGTGCCCGGGGTCGGCAAGACCGTGCTCGCCACGGTCGCCGCCCGCTCGCTCGGGGGGACGGCCAAGCGGATCCAGATGACCTCCGACCTGCTGCCCGCCGACGTCATCGGCGTGTCCGTCTACGAGGAAACCACGCGTGAGTTCCGCTTTCTGCCGGGCCCGATCTTCGCCAATGTGGTCATCGCCGACGAGATCAACCGGGCGCCGCCCCGCACGCAGAGCGCGCTGCTGGAGGCGATGAACGACAGCTCCGTCAGTGTCGACGGCACCACGCACAAGCTGCCCGAGCCGTTCCTGGTCATCGCGACGCAGAACCCCACGGACCACCACGGGGCGTACGCGCTGCCCGAGAGTCAGCTCGATCGCTTCCTCGTCCGAACGTCGCTTGGCTATCTGGACGACGAGTCCGAGATTCGAGTGCTGCTCGACAATCCCGCCGGTTCGGCGGCGCTGCACGACCTCAAGCCGGTGGTCAGCCCCGCCGACGTGATCGCGATGCAGTCCGAGTCCGATCGGACCACCCTCAGCCGGGCGCTGGCCGAGTACATCCGCGCGCTGGCGACCGCGACCCGCGAGCGGCCCGAACTCGCCGCCGGCCTGAGCACTCGGGGCTCGCTCGCCGTTGCCAGAATGGCCCGTGCCTCGGCCCGCGTCCGCGATCGGGACTATGTCACGACCGACGACATCACCGATCACTTCGTCTCCGTCGCGGCCCACCGCCTGATCCCCGCGGGCGGGTACGCCGGGATGGCGATGCACGACGCCGAATCGCTAGCCCGCGATGTGCTCCGGGAAACGCCCCTGCCGCTCTAAGCCCCGCCGCGGGCCGAACAACGCAGCGCGCGAACCGATCACGCTGGGCGGAGTCCAAGGCCGGGTACCATCCCCACGAGGAGCCCGCCCATGATCACGCTCGCCGCCGCCCGTCGCCCGCTCGCCCTGATGCTGACCGCCGGCCTGGCGATCAGCGCGTCCGCACAGCAAGCGAGAAACGACCAGCCGCTTCCCGTCAGCAGTGTCACCCTGTACCGTTCCGGCGTCGGCTCGTTCGAGCGGGCGGGCACGGTCGAGGGCAACGCGACGGTGCGGCTGGACGCGTCCGCCGAGCAGATCGACGACCTGCTCAAGTCGCTCGTCGTCCTCGATCTCGACGGGGGCCGGGTCGGCACCGTCACCTACACCGCCGACGAGCCGGTCGCGAGGCTGCTCGAAGCGCTCGGCGTGCCGTCGCCCGATCGGCTCTCGCTCAACACCATCCTCGCGGGCTTCAAGGGGGCGGCGGTCACCATCGAGGCCACAGGGCGGGGCTCGATCTCGGGCCGAATCCTCGGCGTCGACACGCTGCAGACCACAGATGATGCTGGACGCACCACGACACGCTCGCGGGTGAGCCTGCTGGGCCCGTCCGGCGTGGTGACCGTCCACGACGACGAGATCCGGTCAATCCAGTTCGAGGACCCGCAGCTGCGCAGCGACTTCGAGGCGCTGCTGCTGGCGCTCGCCGAGCAGCGCACCGAGCAGAGCCGATCGCTCGATATCGAACTGCTGGGCGACGGCGAGCGGCGCATCCGGGCCATCTACACGCAGGAGGCGCCGGTCTGGAAGACCAGCTACCGCGTGATCATCCCCGACGACGACGACGGCACGCTCCGCCTGCAGGGCTGGGCGATCGTCGAGAACACGACCGACACCGACTGGGACGGCATCAGCCTCTCGCTCGCGGCCGGCCGACCCGTCGG
>DAIOTV010000035.1:0-29542 GCA_036751825.1 Phycisphaerales bacterium | reverse complement strand
ATCAAGCCGTGGCACCCGACTGGGTTCATAGTCACCTAGTACGGTCGATCTTGGGCCACGCCGCGTCTACACCAGCCCAAACCCGCGCCGAAGACCACGCCCAGACTTCGGAGTGACTCACCAACCCGCGGCGAACCGGGTTGGCGTGGATGTACGCGATCTTTTCGTTCAACTTGCTCCCGCCGACGATGTTCCGGTCGTACCCGCCGCCGGGCTGCCAGAGCCGTGATGGGGCGTCGCCTCGTGCACGCATCTCCGCGAGGATCAGCGTCGCGGATCGCCGCTTGATGGCAGACAGGATCCTCGGCACATCGACATCCGGGAGCAGAGGCGTCAGAATCAGATGCACATGCTCCGGCATGATGACCCAAGCGTGGAGTCTGAAGCCGAGGTGTGCTCGCGAGGTGAATAACTGGTCGGCGAGGATGTCGCGGTGGGCCGGGTCGTTGAGATAAGGAGCCCGGTCGAGGCAGGAGAAGGTCAGGTATCGAGCCTGATTGGCCAACTCGTGCCGGACGAGGCGTTTGCGTGGCTGACGCATTCGTGGAGTTCAGCACGGCTTGCCCTTCGGGTCAAGCCGTGGCACCCATCCGATTAACTCCCATCCAGCGTAAAGCCGACCTTCAGCTTCACCTGCCAGTGCTTGATCTTCTGATCCTCGATGTGCGCCCGCACCTCATCGACCACGGCCCACCGCATGTTGCGGACGGTCTGCGCCGCGTGCTCGATGGCCCGGTTGGCCGCCGCGTCGCTGCCCGCTGCGCTCGAACCGACGATCTCGATCACCTTGTACACATGCTCGCTCATCGTGCGTCCTTTCCGTGTGGTTCGCTCGCTACACCCTACCACAAGGCCCGACGGCATCACACCCCGACTGCCGATACCATCGCCCGTGAAGCCCGCGAAACGGACGAAGGCGAGCAAGTGCTGTGCGATGTGCAGCCGATCGGTTGACCGCCTATACCGCGTCAGGACCGGCGTTCGCGACTGGACGCTCGTCTGCGGCGCGTGCTGGCCCACGATCCGCGATGAAGCCGGCTATGTGTACGGCGGCACCTGGACAAGCCGCAAACGCTGACAGCACCCCACCGCGATCCGGTACCATCCGGCATGAACGCGACGCAAAAGCTCCGCCAGTTGCACGGCGACATCGTGGCCGCGAAGGACGGCTTCAAGATCGTGGACGCCTGGGCCCTCGCCGAGCGGCTCACGCTCCGACTGCCGGTCGATCTCGACGAGGCACACCGGGTGTTCGCGCAGAAGGACGCGGCCGGTCTGCTGGCGATCATCGATCGGCTTGAGCACCCGGCGAAAAAGCAGGAGTCGGAGCTGCCGGCGTTTCATCACGACGACCTCGCCGCCGCGTTGCGGGCGTTCAAAAAGCGGCTGAAGATCATCCGTCTGAACGACGAATCGAAGCTCGGCGGGCGGTACACCTCGGGCGGGCGCAGCTCCAAGGTCGACGCGATCGAGCCGCCCGGGGAGTTCGACCCCCTGATCTGGAGGGTGCTCGCCCGAGAGGGCAAGCTCACGGACACCGGTGGTGGATTGTACGCGTTACCCTCGAACGAGTAGGCTCCGAGCCCGTTGCAAATCCCTTTCAGGCGTCCCTTTCGCGCCCGGCCGGGCCCGCAAGGGGGCAAATAGCGGCGCCTCGGTGGCCCGGAGCGGCGTCTCGGTCGATAGGGCCATAACCTGAGATGCCGCCGAGTGCGGACCCCCTGGAGCCGAGCGATCGCCACGCATACCGATCCCATTCTGGTTACCGGCGCGACCGGGTTCACGGGCGGGCATCTGGCCCGCCGTCTGCTCCGTGCCGGTCACCCCGTGCGCGTCTTGGCGCGAGCCGATGCCCGTGCCGACGCGCTCGAGGCCGAGGGCTTCGAGGTCATCCGCGGCGATCTGCTCGACCCCGACGCGATCGACCGGGCTGTCCGGGGCACCCGGCTGGTGTACCACATCGCCGCACTCTTTCGGCCGCAGAAGGACGCGGACCATGTCTTTCGCGCGGTGAACCGCGATGCGGTCGGGCAGCTTCTCAAGGCCGCGAGGCAACACGGGGTCGAGCGGTTCGCCCACTGCTCGACCTGCGGCGTGCACGGCGCGCCGAAGAAGATCCCCACCGACGAGACCGCCCCCTTTCGCCCGGCCGACATCTACCAGCAGACGAAGCTCGAGGGCGAGCAGGTCGCGCAGGAGGCCATCAAGCAAGGGCAACCGGTGTCCATCTTTCGACCCGGCGCGATCTACGGCGAGGGGGACCGGCGTTTCGTCAAGCTCTTCAGGCCCATCCGCAACGGCACGTTCCGGATGTTCGGGCCGGGCACCGCCCGGTTTCATCCAACGCATGTCGACGATCTCGTTGACGGCATCATCCTCTGCGGTGAGCACGAAGCGGCGCTCGGCGAAACATTCATCGTAGCAGGCCCCGAGTTCGTCACGATCTGGGAGATGGTCCGCGAGGTTGCTGCTGCGATCGGAGTCGAGCCGCCCAAGGGGTCGCTTCCGCTCGCGCCGCTGCTCGCCGCCGCCGCCGCGATGGAGTTCGCCTTCAAACCCTTCGACATCACGCCCCCGCTCTACCGGCGCCGGTGCCATTTCTTCTACCACGACCGCGGCTGGATCACTACGAAAGCCGAGCAGATGCTGGGGTTCCGGCCCAGTATCTCGGTTTCCGAGGGGTTCCGGCGGACGGCGCAGTGGTATGTCGACCAGGGCTGCATCCGCCCCACCGCGAGCCTTCAGCCGACCGGGATCGTCGCGGACGCTGCGCTCAACGCCTGACACCCGCCGCTGATCGGCGAGACCGGAACCGATCGGACCTGCTCAGCGGCTCGCGGATGGGCGACCGCTCTCCGCGACAGTCTCAACTGGCGTGTACCCTGGAGCAACGCTGAACGCTGAACGCCGCGCTAGGACCGCCCCGGGGTCGTTCGGCACGCACTCGCCTGCGAACGAGTAACCTAGGCTACCGCCCCGACGGCAGGGGCTGCGTGCACCCTCGCCTGGAGAGTTCCTGCGTTGCAGTTTGACCTGCTGTTGTCCAACATCCTCAGCCCGCCCGTGCTGTTCTTTGCGCTCGGGATGCTGGCCACCGCCGTTCGGTCCGATCTGTCGATCCCGGAGTCGATCCAGAAGCTCTTCAGCCTGTACCTGCTCTGGGCGATCGGCTTCAAGGGGGGGTATGAGCTGCGCCACGCCGGGCTCGAGCTCGATGTGGCGTTGCCGATCATGGCCGCCATCGCGATCAGCTGTTTGACGCCCGTCGCGGCTTTCCCCGTGCTGCGACGAGTCTTCAAGCCGGCCGACGCGTGCGCGCTGGCGGCGTGCTTCGGGTCGGTGTCGGTTGTGACCTTCATCACGGCCCAGAACTTCCTCGCCCGTCAGGGCGTCGAGGTCGGGGGATACATGGTCGCGGCCCTGGCGCTCATGGAGGCGCCGGCGATCGTGGTCGCCGTCGTGCTCTACCGGGGATACATGCACAAATCGGCTTCGGCGTCGGGCGAGGGGGGCGAGCACCCGGGGGTCTGGCCGCTGATCCGAGAGGCGGCAACCGGGGCGGCGGTCTTCCTGCTGCTCGGCTCGCTGCTGGCCGGGCTGCTCGCCGGCGAGCCGGGATGGAGGACGCTCCAGCCCTTCTGCGAGGACATTTTCCACGGCGTTCTGGTGCTGTTCCTGCTCGAATCTGGAATGACGGCCAGCCGGCGGCTGAGCGAACTGGCCGGGGCGAAGCGCAAGGCGGTGATCACGGGTCTGGTGATGCCGCTGGTCGGCGCGACGGTGGGGATCGCGGTGAGCCGCCTGCTCGGGCTGTCGGTTGGCGATGCGACGATTCTCGCGGTGCTGTCCGCGTCGGCGAGCTACATCGCGGTGCCGGCTGCGATGCGGATCGCGGTACCGGAGGCCAACAGCGGGCTGTACCTGCCGATGAGCCTGGGGATCACGTTTCCGTTCAACATCGCGATCGGCATCCCGCTGTATCTTGGTGTGGTGAGGCTACTGTGGCCCGACGCCGTCGGCTGAGCCGATGACACTGAGACGCTGCGAAAGAACCGCCCGTCCGGAGGACCCCCGAGCATGGATGCTCCCGATATTCATGTCACGCCCGAAGCCCGCTCCTTCCTGCGTCCGGCCGACCTGAGCCGGGGCCCGACGCCGCTTGTCGAGCTCAAAGGCCTCGACGCCGGCCCGTGCCGCGTGCTGGCCAAGCTCGAATACCTGAATCCGACGGGATCGATCAAGGATCGCGTGGCGGCGGAACTGATCGCCGATGCGGAAGCCTCGGGCCGGCTGCGCCCCGGCATGACCATCGTCGAGGGCAGCTCGGGCAACGCGACGATCGCGATCGGTTCGGTCGCGCGCCGGCGGGGCTACCGCGTGCTCGCCTTCCTGCCACGGGCGATCACCGAAGAAAAACGCCGGCTGCACGCCGCCCTGGGCGTCGAGTGCGAGTTCTTCAGCCCCGATCCGGATCGCCCGTTCGTCAACGTGCGGCGCGAGGCGGCGGTCGCGCTCGCCGCGGCGAAGCCCGATCGCTACTGCTGCTTCGACCAGTTTTCGAACCCGATCAACATCCGCGCGCACGAGCGGGGCACGGGTGCGGAGATCTGGCGGCAGGTCCGCCAGCTCGGCGGGGGCATCGACCACTACTTCGCCGGCGCGGGCACGGGCGGGTCGCTGATGGGCGGCACGAGGGCGCTCAAGCGCCCGGGGCGTCTGCCGCGGATGGAGGTCACCATGGTCGACCCCGACGGCAGCACACTGGTCGATCGCTTTCACGGCCGGGCATTGAGCGAGCGGCATCAGGCCAAGCCAGACGGGCTCGGCGAGCGGTTTGTGCCGGGCAACCTCGACTTCGGGCTCGTCGATCACGCTCTGTCGGTTGGCCGTCAGCAGGCTGTGGACGCGTGCGGGCGGCTGGTGCGAGCGTCGGGCATCCTGGGCGGGCCCTGCACGGGATATACACTGCACGCGGCCCTCGAATGGTGCCGACGGCAGACCGAGCCGCGGACCGCCCTGCTGCTGGTCTGCGACCGGGGCGAGAACTACCTGAGCGACGCGCAATACGCCGAGGCCATCGCCGACGCGCACGGCGTGACCGCCGAAGCCGTCGCGGCCGCCGGGTAAGCTCTCGGCATGCAACCGCTGGCCGACTCGATCCGCGACGCGCACGCAGCGCTGGGCACATTCCTCGCCGACGAGGCGAACCTCGAGCGGCTCGAAACCGTCGCGGAGGCCATGGCCGATGCGCTCAAGGCCGGAGGCAAGCTGCTGGCCGTGGGCAACGGCGGCTCCTGCTGCGACGCGATGCACTTCTGCGAGGAGCTCACCGGCCGCTTCCGCGACGATCGCCCCCCGCTGCCGGCGATCGCCTGCACCGACCCCGGGCACATCACCTGCGTTGCCAACGACTACGGCTACGACGCCGTCTTCGCCCGCTGGGTCCGCGCCCTGGGCCGGCGTGGCGACGTGCTCGTGCTGCTCTCGACGAGCGGCAACTCGCCGAACATCGTCCGCGCGAGCGAGGCCGCGGCCGAACAGGGCATCACCCGCGTCGCGCTGCTCGGCAAGACCGGCGGCACGCTCGCCGGCGCGTGCGAGCACGAGTGGGTGGTGCCCGGGGCGACCGCCGACCGGATCCAGGAGATCCACATGCTCATCCTGCACACGCTCATCGAGGGGATCGAGCGGCGATTGGTTTCGTAGTCAGCAGCCCGCGTTGAAGTTCAGGACCCAGGCGTTGAAGTCCGCCGGCGTACAGAGCCCGTCGACGTTCTGGTCGCAGGCCGGTGACCGGCTGTTGAAGGCAAGAATCCAGGCGTTGAAGTCCGCCGGGGTGACCAGGCCGTCTGCGTTTGTGTCGGCGGGGCAGGGGGTCATGTCGAGCGTGACACTGTCAACGAAGACCGAACCGCCCGGGTTCGAGGCCGGCTGGGTGAACACGATCGCGACTCTCGCCTCGACGGCGTCGCCAGGAACCACGCCAGAGAGCTCGGACGGTACCCATGTGTCCTCGGGCGAAAAGCCGCTGGCGATCATGCGTTGCGCTTCCCCTAGGAAGGCCGGCGAGCCGTACGCAGCCCCGGCCTCGCTGTAGAACTCGACCTTCAGGAAGGCCCGGTTGGTCGTGCCGGCGATCGAGTCCTCCGAGCGCGTCAACGCCTGGGCCGCCGCTGTGAACCGCTCCCCACCGGTGACGGCGTGGTTCTGCAGCACGCCGGAGAAGTTCTCCTGGCCGTCGAACTGGCCGAACAGCTTGAGCGAACGCTCGCCGTCGAGCGGCGTGCCCCAGTCGGAGATGACGTTGTCGTTGGCGTTGCCGAAACGCTCCCATTCGTCGAGCGATCCGCCGCCTTCTTCGAAGCCGGGGTCCCGGATGAGCGACACGGGCGGCGCGATGTACTCAGGGCGCTGCCACACACGCACGTAGTCGATCTCGAAGACGCCGGTGTCGGGCGTGGAGCCGTCGGGATAGCCCGGGTAGTTGCCGCCCACGGCGAGATTCAGCACGATGCTCTTGGGCGTGCCCGGGATGCCGACGGCGGGCTCGTACACCCGCATGTGCTCGACGCCATCGACAAAGAAGCCGACCGTGCCGACGTCCCACTCCATCGCGTACACGTGATACCCGTCCTGGAAGTTGGCGCCGCTCTCGTAGGCCTGCGAGACGTACTGGTGGTTGGCGACATCCCAGCCCCAGTGCACCGCGCTGCTGATGCGCCACGGCAGGTCGCCGCGGGCCTCCATGATGTCGAGCTCACCGCCCGCCGGCCACGGCGCGGTGCGCGGCAGGAGCCAGATCGCGGGCCAGAAACCCCGGCCCCACGGCACGCGGGCCCGCACCTCGACCCGCCCGTAGCTCCACTCCTCCCATGTGCGGATGTTGCCCGAGTTCCACTCGCGGCCGAAGGTCCAGTTCCAGTCGCGGTTGGCCGTGAGCTTGAGCGAGCCGTCGGACACCGAGACCTGGCCCGGGTGGTAGTACTGGAGCTCGCCGTTGTTGCTCGCGGGCCAGTCGGCGACCTGCCACCTGCCGGCATCGACCGATCCGCCCTCAAACTGCTCCTCGAAGACGGGCGCACCCCAGCCGGGCACGATCACGACCTGCGCCATCGCCTGCCCGGCGTTGAGCATGGACGCGGCGGAGAGAACGAGCATCGGCTTCGGGTTCATCTGCGCGGGCTCCTTCAATGCGGGCCCGGAGTGTACAGGAACCCGCCAACGGGTCCAAGCCCGCCGAGTTCCGGATGTCCCGGTGCCGTGCGTCGCTGTTATCCGGTCCCGACGAGCGGCGTTCGGACCGGCGCTCGCAGCACGCCGCGACAGCATCGGCTCGGTCGGTGCCGGAGCCGTGCCGCAGGCCAACATCGCGGCTCGGCAGGCCTCATCAGCGGCCAATGAGCGCTCATCAGCCGTCCTTGCGCGCTCATCAGCGACTGATCTGCGTTCATCGGTCGTTCATGAGCGCTCGTCGGTCGCTGATGAGCACCGATCTGCCGCTGACGAGCACTGGTTTGCGGCAAACCAGCACTCGATCGCCGCGATTCAGTGCAAGATCGTCACGATCGAGCACTGGATCGCGGTTCCCGAGGCCCGGATGGCTCCAACCGCGGCCTCGATGGCTCCGCCCGACCCCCGGAATCCGGAAGGTCCGGATTGGCAGAGGATCGTCCGGGTCGCCGTATACAATCTCTCCCGGAGAACCCCCTCCGCTTCGCTCCCGAGCCCCGCGTTCGGGTCGCGTGCGGAAGAACGAGGCTCGCGCGTCATGCCGTATTACACCAGGCTCGGATCCATCCCGAAGAAGCGACACACCCAGTTCCGCCGGCCCGACGGCGCGCTCTACTCCGAAGAGCTTTTCGGCACCGAGGGCTTCGTCGGCCCAAGCAGCACGCTCTACCACGTGCACCCGCCGACCCAGGTCTCGGGCTGGAAGGCCGTCTACAAGACCAAGCCCGAGTATGTCGAACAGGACATCATGCGCATGCGTCACACCATGACGCAGCACGTCAAGCCGAGCGGCGACCCGGTCACCGGGCGCATCGTGCTCTTCGGCAACGCCGACGTCGAGATGGGCGTGTGCAACCCCGCCGAGAAGATGCCGTATCACTTCAAGAACGGCCAGGGCGACGAGTGCCTCTTCGTCCACTTCGGCTCGGGCACCGTGCGCACCATGTTCGGCACGCTGAAGTTCCGCAAGAAGGACTACATCGTCATCCCCAAGGGAACCATCTACCAGATGGAGTTCGACGAGCGCCCCGACGACGGCTCCGACAACGAGATCTTCGGCGGCTCAAGCAAGGCCGACATGCCCTTCGGCAAGATGGTCACCTTCGAGACCGCCAACGGCAGCCACATCCTGCCCCCGCCGCGGTACATGAGCAAGCAGACCGCGCAGTTCCTCGAGCACGCCCCCTACTGCGAGCGCGACCTCGAGATCCCGTTCACCGATGAGAACCACCCGCTCTGCCACGCCTCGCTCGACGGCAACGACGAGGGCGAATACGAGGTGCGCATCAAGGCCCGCGACACCGTGCACAGCTACATGTACACCTACCACCCGCTCGACGTCGTGGGCTGGGACGGCTGCTACTACCCGTACACCTTCAACATCGACGAGTTCGCCCCCATCGTCGGCAAGCTGCACATGCCGCCGCCGATCCACCAGACCTTCGAGGGCCACAACTTCGTGATCTGCTCGTTCTGCCCGCGGATGCTCGACTTCCACCCCGAGGCGATCCCGGTGCCCTACAACCACAGCAACATCGACTCGGACGAGATCCTGTACTACGTCGAGGGCAACTACAAGGCCCGCAAGGGCATCAGCTCGGGCTCGATCAGCGTCCACCCGCAGGGCATCCCCCACGGGCCGCACCCCGGCACCGTCGAGGCCTCGCTCGGCAAGACGTACACGGACGAGCTGGCGGTCATGTGCGACACCTTCCGGCCCATGTTCCCGACCAAGGCCGCGATCGAGATGGACGACCCGAAGTACCCCGACTCGTGGCGAGCGGACCACCACGCGCCGCTGCAAAACGGCCAGGCCCGCGTGCCAGCCAAGGAGCCGGTGAACACCTGGGACTGACCAGCCCGGCCTTGCGCGATCTTCGCGGATGGGCGGTGAATCTGCAGGGGAGCAAACGTGCGTAGACCCGCACAGCCCCGAGCCGTCGCCCGGGGCGAGGAAACCACCAGCTCTCACGGAGATCGACCATGCACTCGACGCTCACCGCCGCTGTTGCGCTGACCCTGACCGCCGGAGCCGCCGCTCAGACGACGCAGATCAATCCGGACCGCTACCGCGTCGAGAACGGCGTGGCGTTCGAGCTGCTCAACGTCGGGGCGCAGCACTACCTCTTCGCCTGGACCGACAGCTCGGGCTCGTTCAGCAACCTTGATGACCCGACCCTCGAGCTCGTTGTCGGTCAGACCTACACCTTCCAGCGGTTCAGCGCGTCGCACCCGTTCGCGATCTGCGACGACACGCTGCCGGTGTCCGGCGGCGACGGCACCTACCAGCGGACCACCTTCAGCGGCAGCGTGATCCTCGCCGCCACCCTCCAGCCGGTGGCCGACTTCACCGCCGACCCCGCCCCCACCACCGATCTGATCACCTGGACGCCGACGGAGGCCGAGATCGGCGTGTACTACTACACCTGCACGGTCCCGAACCACACGGGCATGACCGGGCGGATCGAGGTCATCGCCGCCCCGAGCGAGCCCTGCCCCGCCGATGTCAACGGCGACGGCGTGGCCACGCCCGCCGACTTCAACGCGTGGGTCGCCGCCTTCAACGCCCAGGCCCCGCAGTGCGATCAGAACGGCGACGGCCTCTGCGCTCCCGCCGACTTCAACGCCTGGATCGTCAACTACAACGCGGGCTGCTGAGGACAGATCGAGGCGGAACCGATCCCCGCGCGGGCGGTCTGCGGCTATCCTGCACCGCACGGATGCGGTACACGCTCGCACTCATCCCGGTCATCGCCCTGGCCCGCTCCGCGTGGGCCCAGCCGGGCTTCGCGGATGTGCGGCTCGCGGCGGAACCGATCGCATCGGGCGTCGCCTTCGAAAGCCGGCGAGCGAACGCCTGGACGGACATCGATGGCACCCAGCGGCTGTCGCTCGATGAGGATGTCCGCCTTCGGCTCGCGGGGTACGACCTGACGGCCGACCGCGCCGCGGTATGGATCGCCGAACGCGAGGACCTCGCCGACACGGGCAGCGGCCGGCGGTTCGTGCAGATCTTCATCTACGCCGAGGGCGTCGACACCCCCCTCGCGGAGCCCGCCGTGGCGGTCACGGCCGAGGACCTGCGCATCCAGGGCGTGCTCGAGCTGACCTCGCCGTTCGTGGTGTCGGCCGATGCGGTTGAACAGCTGCCGTCGGCGAGCCCGTTCGACAGCCGGGCCGAGTTCGCACTCGAAGAGGCGTTGGCCTCGGCCGAGCCGGTGGTGCCTCTCGCGGACACAACGCCGGTACCGGAGCCCGCTGGGGAGCTCGCGGGCGCCGAAGCCGAGGTCGCCGAAGCGAGCGTGGCCGAGCTTGCCCCCCAACGCGTCAGCCCTGAACCGATCATCGAACCCGACGGATTCCTCACCCTCGCGGCCGACCGCGTGACACGCGTCGAGGACAACGAGGGCAACGCGGCCATCGTCCTCTCGGGCGGGATGCACGCGGCGTACTCGATCCCCGGCGAGAAGCGCGTGCTGGAACTGTCGGGGCAGCGAGCGGTGGTCTTCCTCAGCGAGGAAGGCAATCGCGACGCGGGACTGAGCACGGTCCGGGCCTCGGGCATCGACGGGATCTACATCGAGGGCGATGTCATCGCGACGGACGCCGGCTATTCGCTGCGCGGCCCGCGGATGTACTACGACGTGCGCCAGGACAAGGCGCTCGTGCTCGACGCCGTCTTCAGCACCACGGACGAATCACGCGGATTCCCACTCTACATGCGGGCGGCGAGCGTCAGGCAGGTGAGCCGGAACGAGTTCATCGCCGACCGCGCGCGCCTGTCCAACACAGCCTTCGCGAGGCCCAACATCACGCTGGGAACACGCACCGTGACGCTCACGAGGCGCGACGCCTCCGACGACGAGACCGAGCAAGATGTGCGGACGGTCGTCGACGCGAGGGGCATCACGCTGAACGCGGGCACGATCCCCGTCGCCTGGCTCCCAAGGTTCCGGGGCGACCCGGAGCGGATCCCCCTGCGTCAGATCTCGTTCGTGAGCGTCACGGACTCGGGCGGCGAGATCCGCACCGAATGGGACGCGATCACGCTGTTCGGCCTTGAATCGCGCGACACACTCGATGTTCGCCTGCTCGCCGACGCGATGTTCGAGCGGGGCCCGGGGCTGGGCGTCGAGGCGTCGTGGGACACCCCGAGCCGCGAGGGCGGCGTGCTCACGTACTGGGTGATCCAAGACACGGGCACGGATGTGCTCTCCACCGGCGCCCGCCTCGAGCAAGACGGCGAGACCCGCGGGATCGTTCGCGGCGAGGAACGGAAAACCCTGAACAACCTGTGGACGCTGCGCACCGAGATCGCGCACACGACCGACCCGGCGTTCGTCGACAGCTTCTACGAGACGCTGGCCGAGACCGGTCGTGAGTTCCAGACCCGCGCCCACCTGACCCGGGTCGAGGAGCACACGATCTTCACGCTCGAGGTGGCGGGACAGCTCGACGACTTCACGCCCAACGAATACCTGCTCCAGTCCCAGGGCTACAGCGTCGAGCGGCTGCCGGAGGCGACCTACACGCGGCTCGCGGACGACGTGCTGCCGGGCCTGCCGGGGCGGCTGACGTACACCAGCCAGTCGCGCATCGGCCTGCTGCGGTTTGAGAACTACGACGCGACGCCGGCCGAGTTCGGGTTCACGAGCAACGCGCGGGCGCAGCGGGCGTTCGGCATCAACGCCAACGAAACCTTCGACGCGTCGCTCGCAGCGCAGGGCCAGACCGAGGACTACCGCTTCCGGTTCGATACGCGTCACGAGCTGACCGCCGACCTCGACGCCGGGCCGATCCAGATCACCCCGTGGGTGACGGGGCGGGTGACCGCCTACGACAACGACTTCGCAGAGTTCGGCCCGGGAACGGGCGACGAGACCCGTGTGCACTTCGTCTCGGGCGTCACTGCGAGCACCACCATGCAGCGGGTGGTCGACGGGGTGTACAGCCGCGCGCTCGATGTCAACCGGCTCCGTCACCTCATGACGCCGAGCGTGACCTTCTTCAACGCCGTGACCAGCGTCGACCAGGACGAGCTGCCGGTGTACGACGAATCGGTCGAGAGCCTGGCCAACGGCTCGGCAGTCCGCGTGGCGCTGGAGCAGACACTGCAGACCAAGCGGGGCGGGCCCGGACGGTGGTACAACGCCGACCTGCTCACGCTCGACGCGGAGATGGTCTTTGCCACCGACGATGCCATCGGCGAGTCCTCGATCGGCCGGTTCGACCCCGCGCAGCCCGAGCTGAGCCGCCTGTCGGACTTCTCGAGCGTCAGCGCGACGTACCAGCTCACCGACGCCGTCGCTCTCGTCGGCGGCACCATCTACGACCTCGACCGTGAACGGTCGCAGCTCACGACCGCCGGCGTTCTTGTCGATCTCCACTCCGGGCTGTCGAGCTTCGTCCGATACCACCGCCTGCAGGACCAGGACTCGACGCTGCTCAGCGCCGGCTTCGACTACGCGCTGACCGAGAAGTATGACCTCAACTCGAACGTGACCTTCGACACGGAAGAGTCCACCATCCAGAGCATCAACGCCGAGATTCTCAGGAGCTTCCAGAGCGCTGTGTTCGGCGCCGCGGTGACCTACAACAACATCCAGGAATCAACGAGCCTCGGCGTGATCTTTCAGCCCCTCGGTCAGGGTTCGGCGACGCGCATCGGCGGCCGTGAAGACCCGGCCGACAACCGGGGCAGCCCGCTCGGCGGCTAGGCCGGAGCCCAGCGGGCCTCGGCCCGGCGGCGTGCTCGCCCCACCACTCCAACAAGGCACGCCCGTTACGAGCCCTCCTCCTCGTCGTCCTCGAACTGCTTGGCGTACGCGACACCGATCATCACCGTGGGCACGCCGACGGTCGCGCCGAGCTCGCTGGTGGCTTCGGCGAGGCTGCGGATCGAGCCCGACTCGATGCCCTCACGCAGATCAACGGCCGCGTTGCGCCAGGCCTGCATGAGCGCCCCGGCGATGAACCACTGCTCCTCCGTGCGCGGGCGGAAACGGTTGATGAACGGCAGGTCGAGGGGAAGCACGATGTACCAGTCGCCGCTGCCGCCGGCCGCCAGATCCTGCTTCACGCTCATGCCGAACGGGGGAAGGACCATCTGCCCGTCCCACATGAGCCCTCCGAGGCCCTCGTTGATCTCAAGAACGGTGAGCCGGTCGCGAGCCTCGTCGAGCGTCTCGTACGGGCTCGCGAGCAGCGTCCGGATCGCGAGATTGATCGCGTCGCCCTGACCACCCCGCGCGTTCCCGCGGCCGCGGTTGCCGCGCCCGGGCATCACGCTGTTGCCCAGCCTTCCGAGGAGGCTGGTAGCCTGCCCGCGGGCGGCGGCGTCCTGTGCCTCGTCACGCAGCCGTCGAACCTCGTCGGGGAACGACTCGTTCACGGTCAGCCCGAGCAGCCGCATCTCGGCGAGCAGCGCCCCCATCTGGGCCAGCGCCCGCCGCATCGCGTCGTCCTCGGCCCAGATCAGCTCCGGGATGCGGTCGACCTCTCCCTGTTCGACCATCGTGGCGAACGCGTCGACAAGTTCCTCGGGGGTCGCGTGGCTGTATTCCCGCGGCCGTTCCTGCCACCGGGGAACGATCACGATCAGCCCTGCCATCACCGCAACCACGATGCCGCCGACGAGCGCCTTCCACATGCAAGCAGCGTACTCGCTCCTACCATGGTTGGATGCAGCCGAGCGTTCAGATCACAGTCAACGGCGACGCCCGCTCGTACGACCGCTCCATCACGCTCCGCGAGCTGATCGAGGATGTGGGGCTGGGCCACGCCGCCGTCGCCGCCGAGGTCAACAAAGTCCTCGTCCCCAAACGCGAGCACGACACACACCCGCTCGCCGACGGCGACACCGTCGAACTCGTCACCCTCGTCGGAGGTGGGTAATACGCGGCCCCGGATGCGAGCAGGTGCCCGCCAACGGCGGTGCGCAGGGGCCCCGGGGCACCAACCGCTGCCCGCTTCTACCCTTCGGCATGACAATGTCCGCCCAAACTGAACCCGGCACATCCCCGCTCACGATCGGTTCACGCACCTTCTCAAGCCGCCTGCTCGTCGGCACAGGCAAATACGCCACCATGGACCTCATGCGCGACGCCCTCGACGCCAGCGGCAGCGAGATCATCACCGTCGCCGTCCGCCGCGAACGCCTCTTCAACGAAGAGGGCAAGTCCCTGCTCGAATACATTGACCTCTCCCGCTACACCATCCTGCCCAACACCGCCGGCTGCTTCACCGCCGAGGACGCCGTCCGCGTCGCCCGGCTGGGTCGCGACCTACTTGAGCAGCTCGGCAACCCGGGATCGAACTGGGTCAAGCTCGAGGTCCTGGGCGACAAGAAGACCCTGCTCCCCGACCCCGTCGGCACGCTCGAAGCCACCCGCGAGCTCGCCGCCGACGGCTTTCAGGTCCTCTGCTACACCAGCGACGACCCGATCTCCGCCCAGCGCATCAAGGAAGCCGGCGCGACCGCCGTCATGCCCGCCGGCAGCCCCATCGGCTCGGGACAGGGCATCCTCAACCGAAACAACATCGTCCTCTGCCTCGAGCTGCTGAAACAGAACGACCCCGACTACCCTGTCATCGTCGACGCCGGCGTCGGCGCGGCCAGCGATGTCAGCCAGGCCATGGAACTCGGAGCCGACGGCGTCCTGCTCAACACCGCCGTCGCCCACGCGAAGGACCCGGTCATGATGGCCCACGCCATGCGCCACGCGACGATCGCAGGCCGCCAGAGCTACCTCGCGGGCCGCATCGAAAAGAAGCTCTACGCGACGGCGAGCAGCCCGATGGAGGGGGCGATCAGCTATATTCCTGGGGAATGAATTCCGACCATCCGACTCATCGGTTTCCTAAAGCTCAGCAGCAGCCAAGAGCCCCTCATGCCTGAATACCCCACCCTCCGCAAGGCCGACTTCAACCCCAAGGTCAAGCCCTACTTCATGCTCTCGACGGTCATCATCTGCCTCGTCGTGCCGGTCGTCGGCTGGATCGCCCTGCCCTTCGCGCTCTTTCTCGGCGGCGTGCTCATCCAGAAATACCTCGACAACCTCTCCTGCGTCCTCACCGAGCGCACGCTCGAGCTCAAGAAGGGCATCCTCAACAAGACCGAGTCCACCATCCCCCTCGAGAAAATCACCGACCTGCAGATGTTCCAGGGCCCCATCATGCGGCACTTCGGGCTCCACGGCTTCAAGGTCGAAACCGCGGGCCAGTCGAACACCGGCCCCGGATCGCTGCTCTCGATCATCGGCATCGTCGACGCGCCCGAGTTCCGACAGGCCGTGCTCGCCCAGCGCGATGTTCTGCACGACGGCCCGAAGAAGAAGCGTTCCGCCGAGGCGGCTGACGACCCCGACCCGATCGACGAGATCCGCGACGCCCTGCTCCGCATCGAGAAACTGATCGAGCGCCGCAGCGAGCCGCTCGCGTAGACGAGAAACTCAGGGATCGACCTGGGCGAGCAGGGGCAGGTCCTCCGCCCGCACCAGCCGGAGCCAGAGCATCGCCAAGGCCGCCATCACGCTGCGCTGACGCACCGTCTGGCGGCTGCCCTTGTACACGAACCGCCGCGTGTCGAGCGAACCGTCGCCGGCCGCCCGGCAGATCCAGACGGTCCCCACCGGCTTGTCGTCCGAACCGCCGCCGGGCCCGGCGATCCCGCTCACCGCGAGGCAATAGTCCGACTTCGCGAGCTCAAGCCCCTGCCGCGCCATGGCCTCGACGCACGCCCGGCTCACGGCTCCCTGCTGCCGAAGGATCCAGCTCGGCACGCGGACAAGCTCGGTCTTCTGCTCGTTGGAGTAGGTCACCAGCCCCCGCTCGAACACCTCGCTGGAGCCCGGCACCTCGGTGATCGCGCCCGCGAGAAGGCCGCCCGTGCAGCTCTCGACGGTCGTAACCCGCTTCCGTCGCTCACGGAGCAGCTGCACGATCGCGCCCGCCTGCGTCTGCTCGCCCTCGCCGAAGACATAGGGGCCGACGATCTGGCGGACCTGCTCCGCGGCCTCATCGACCAGCCGGGCGCCCTCGCCAAGGTTCTCGCCTTCGTAACGAATCCGGCACGATACGACGCCGTCCGATGCCGTCGTCCCCACCAGCGGGTTTCGATCTCGCTCCATCTGCGGCCCGAGCCGCCCCGCGATGACGCTCTCGCCGAGTCCGGCGGTTCGGAGCACGCGCGTGACCACCACCCGGCCCGACTGAACGCGCGGTGCGACGGCTTCATCGAACATCGGCCTCAGCTCGCTCGGAGGACCGGGCAGGCACCACACTTCGCACCCGTGTAGCGTGGCGTTCAGCCCCGGCGCTGTGCCGTGCGCGTTGGGGATCATGCCCGCGCTCTCGGGACGCTGGGCCTGCACCGCGTTTGCCGGCGGCATCGCCCGGCCAGAGCTCGTGAACCACGCCCTCACCTGCTCGAGCGCGGCGTCGTCGGTGACCAGACGCTCACCCAGCACATCCGCGAGCGCAAGCCGCGTCAGATCGTCCGCCGTCGGCCCCAGCCCGCCGCTGACGATCAGCACATCGAAGTCCCGCGCCGATCGGTCGATCTCGGCGACCAGCGCCCCCAGTTCGTCGGCGACGGTGACATGCCGACGAACCGACACCCCGAGCTGTGTCAGGCGTTCGGCAAGCCAGCGGCTATTCGTATCGAGCGTCTGCCCGATCGCCAGCTCATCACCGATCGAGATGATCCCGGCGGAGCGATGCAACCCGTTCAGACTCCGCCCCGGCCCGGGCTCTGCACCAGATGCGTGACCACGCTGGAAGTGGCCTTCGACACGCCCAGCGGCTCGCCGCCCACGAGGACGATCCGTGTGCCGTCGGTCGCCCACCCCTTGGCGATCAGGTCCTCGTCGACCATCTTGACCCACGCGTCGATGGACAGCGGCGCGTCGCGGAGCATCGGGGACACGCCCCCAAGAACAGCCATGCGGCGCGTGATCCGCGCGTCCGACGAATAGGCCACGATGGGGATGCGGAAGTTGTTCTGACTCAGGAACCGTGCCGTACCGGCGTGCTGGCTCCAGCAGACGACCAGCTCGGCGCCGAAGTCCATGGCGATGTGCCACGCACCGTGCGCGAGGGCGGCGGTGCGGTACTTCTGCGCCGCGTAGCTCGGCGGCGGGGTGGCCCGTGTCGGGAGTTCGGCGATCCGCTGCTCGGCGGCGCGGATGATCCGCGTCATCGTCTCAACCACGAGATCCGGGTGCTTGCCCACCGCGGTCTCGCCAGAAAGCATCACGCAGTCCGCGCTGTCAAACACCGCGTTGGCAACGTCCGACACCTCCGCCCGCGTCGGGCTCGCGGCTTCGATCATGGTTTCCAGCATCTGCGTGGCGACGATCACCGGGGTGCCGTGGTGGTGGCACGCATCGATGATCCGCTTCTGACTCACGGGCGTCTGGGCGAGATCCATCTCCACGCCCAGGTCGCCGCGGGCCACCATGACGGCGTCGGCGGCGTCCGCGATGTCCTCGATCTCGGCGACGGCCTGCGGCTTCTCGATCTTGGCGACCAGCGGGATGCGCGAGCCGTGCATCTCGGCGACCGACCGGTCCGCCGCGCAGATGGACTCGAGCCGGCGTCGCAGGTCCATGACCTCGTCGGCGCGACGGACAAAGCTCATCGCGAGAAAGTCCAGCCCGTGCGCGACCGCCCACTGGCAGATCTCCCAGTCGCGCTCGCCGACCGCCGGGGCCGAAACGTCCGTCTCCGGCAGGTTGATGCCCTTGCCCGAGGTGATCAGCCCACCGACGGTCACCCGGCAGCGCAGCTCGCCCACGATCCCCTCCGGCCCGCCTTCGACGCTGAGCATGCGGACCGCGCCGTCGTTGAGCAGCACCCGCTGGCCGACTTCCACCTCATCGATCAGCTGCGGGTAGGTCGTGGGGAACACCACGACCCGTCGGCCGTCCTCGTTGCGCTCGGTGGCGACATCGACCTCGCGGCTGAACACCACGTCTTCGCCCGCCTTGAGCATCAGCCCGCCGGCGGGCACGGTGCCGACACGGATCTTGGGGCCCGGCAGGTCGCCCAGCACCGCGATGGGCATGTCCATCTCGTGCGCGACGCGCCGGACCGTCTTGAGCCGCTCGCCGTGCTCTTCGAAGGACCCGTGCGAGAAGTTGAAGCGGAACACCCGCACCCCGAGCGAGATCAGCCGTGCCACCATTTCAGGCGACTCGCTGGCCGGCCCGATGGTCGCGACGATCCGGGCGATGGTGGGAAACCGCGCGGTGGGGTGCTCACGATTCGGCGACATCATTTAGTTCCCCGGCGCCGGCAGCCGGCGCTCACTCGCGAGCCGAACCACGCGGTCGTACTGCTGCTGGAAGAAGACCGTATACGCGATCCGGCTGCGCGTCCCCCACTCGGGATCCCGCCAGGAGCCGCGGATCGCCCGGTAGTTCTCGGGGGTGAACTCGAGCTGCTGCCCGTCGGGCATCGTGTGCACCGGCATGGCGTAGAACGATGTTTCCATCTCGGTCAGGACCTCGGGCGGGAACGATTCGTCGGTACGAGCCTCGTGCAGCGCCGCCCATGCCTCCTTGAGCTCGTGGCCGGTGTCGATCCCGAACGCTCCCATCATCGGGCCGATCGAGCTCCGCCATCCAGCGGGAGACTCGTCGCCGGCGAGGTTGTAGGGGTTGACCCGATCGACGAAGCGGTCAAAGTGCGTTGTATACATCACCCGCCGGGCCGGCAACCGGCGGAGGGAGTACCGCTCGGGACCCCAGCCGTCCGCCTCACCGTCGGGGGCGAAGTTCCACACCGACTGCCCCTTCTCGGTGAGCACGTACTCGATGAACCGCCTGGCCAGTTCCGGCTCCGGCCCGCCCCGCAGCACGCTCACCGGGTCGGGGTCGACGTACACGCTGCCTTCCGGGTCCACATAGCCGACTCGCCCCCGCTCCGGGTCCTGCCCTTCCAGCAGCACGCTCTGGGCCTGACCTCGCCCGTAGAAATCGATGGCCAGGCCGGCGGCCGCTTCGCCCGCGCTCACATCGATCGGCGGCTTGGTGCTCGATCCCGAGAAATACCGGGCGTTCGCCGAGATCTCACGCAGCAGCCGCCAGCCCTCGTCCCAGCCCTCGTGGCTCAGGATGTAGTCCAGCGTCGTGGTGATCGACCCCGACATCCTCGGGTCGGCCATCGCGACCGCGTTCATGAGCTCGGGCCGTGCGAGGTCGTGGAACGACGAGGGCGCGGGAAGGCCCAGCTCCTCATACACGTCGCGGTTGTACACGATCCCGAAGCTGCTCACCGCGGTCGCGAGCCAGTGCTGATCCTGCTCGTACAGAGGCTGCGACCCGATGGCGTTCTCGCCGAACCACTCGTCGAGCTGCGACTGACTGAAGCCGGCGGGCACGGACATGGGGAGCGTGACGGTCTCGCCGTCGCGGGCGACCTTGAGGTCCCACACCAGCCGCCCGTGGTCGTACGAGCCGCCGCCGAACATCAGGTCGATCGGGATCGAGCCCCGCTCCATCTCGAATGTCTGCGGATCGATCTTGCCGGCGTTCCACGCGGCCTGATACTGGGCCTGGAGCTGCTTGATGATCTCGCTGGTGCCGCCGGGGGCGACGAAGCGGACCTCAACCCCCTCGCCGAAGTTCTCTCGGTGCCAGCGATCAAAGCCCCTGCCGAACTCCTCGCGGAGCTGCGCCACATGGGGCGTGACGACGATCAGCCGCCTCCCGTCTTCCTGGGGCACATCGGCCGTCCGCCGGAACATCAGCGGGAGCGCCACGAGCGTGACGAACAGCAGCGCGATCACCGATCTGGTAAGCGTCATGCCGGGAGTCTACCGTCCTCGGATGCCCGCAGATCCGACGCAGCCGCCCGTCTCCATCGTCACCGGCGCAAGCTCCGGCATCGGGCTCGCCGCCGCCCGGTGCCTCGCCCGGGCGGGCCACCATGTCGTCCTCGTCGGGCGGACCGAATCGACCCTGAGCGCCGCCGCCGACACCCTCAACGCTCACGCCGGCACCACCGAAATCGCCGCCAACATGGGTGATCCCGACCAGGCCCGCGCGATCGTGAGCCATGTCGCCGCGGACCTCGGCCGGATCGATGTGATCGTGAACAACGCCGGCTTCGCCCCGCTGCTCCCCATCGACGAGACCACCGACGAGGTGCTCGACCAGACCTTCCGCGTGAACGCGCTGGGCCCGGCCGCTCTGATCAGCGAGGCATGGCCAACACTCAAGGCCCAGCGATCCGGCCGGATCGTCAATGTCTCCACCATGGGAACGCAGGACCCCTTCCCGGGCTTCTTCGCCTACGCGGCGAGCAAGGCGGCACTGAACCTGATGACGATGTCCTGTGCCTCCGAAGGGGCGGCATTCGGCATCCGGGCGTTCGCGGTTGCCCCGGGCGCCGTCGAGACCCCCATGCTGCGAGGGCTCTTCGACGAGACCATGATCCCGAGCGAACACTGCCTGTCCGCCGACGCCGTCGGCGGCGTGATCGCCGACTGCGCGCTCGGCAAGCGGGACGATCAGTCCGGGACCGTCATCTGGATGCCATCCCCAACGAACATCGACGCATGAGCGGCCCTCACCCAAGACCAGAGACACTCGACCGGGTGATCGAGACCATCTGGACGGAACTCGAACTCGGGGCCGCCAGGGCCAAGCACGGCTTTCACCAGCCCGTGCTGGCGACCGTCTCCCCCGACGGCACGCCCACCGCACGAACCGTCGTCCTCCGCCGGGCCGACCGCCAAGCCGGCATGGTCGCGTGCCACACCGATGCCCGAGCGCCGAAGCTCGATCACCTCCGATCGCAGCCGATCGCCGCCTGGTGCTTCTACGATCGCGGCCGTCGCGTCCAAATCCGTGCAACGGGGCTCGTCACGGTGCACACAAACGACGCGATCGCCAACGAGCACTGGAATCAATCGCCCGCCCGGAGCCGGAGGTGCTACCTCGCGCCCGCGACGCCCGGCACGGCGGCAGACCATCCGAGCCCGAATCTGCCGGAGTCGCTGCGCAACCGCGAGCCCACCCCCGACGAGTCGCTCGCCGGCCAAAGAAACTTCACCGTTCTGCGGTGCACACTGGACACGCTCGACTATCTCGAACTGCACCACGACGGCCATGTGCGGGCCCGCTTCGAGCGTGCGGCAGACCGCTGGTCGGGAACCTGGATCCAGCCCTAGGCTGTCGCAGCCAGCAAATTCGCCCGAGGGCGTCGCGTCCCGGCGCCGATGACGCATGGTTCTCCACACCGCCGCCGTTCACACCGGCACCGCAAGGAGAGACCATGCGACCGCTGACCATCGCCATCATCGTCACTGCCGGAGGGCACTCGACGGCCCAGCCCTTTGAGTTCGTCGTCGGGGAGTATGCCCTCGGCGGCTCCCTCGTGCGCGAATACGCCGGAACCGGCGCCGACACCGGCATCGACAACCGCGCCATGGCGCTCAGCCCGACCGGCGATGTGTACGTCACCCGGAGCACGCTCTCCTCCCCGGCTCCCTTCAAGGGGAGCATCAACGGATTCACGCGCACGGGAACACCCATCGAATCGATCCCGCTCGACGCGGTCAACCAGAGCAACCGCGGGCTGGACGACCTCGCCTTCGATTCGGCGGGCAACATCTACGCCGCTTCGCGAAACGGCATCGGCCCCATCGGGCACCCGGACGCGGTTGGCTCCATCTTTCGGATTGATGCAAACACCAGCGCGATCTCGGTGCTCCAGCCATTCGACCTCGCGCCGAACTACACCGGGATTGCCGTTACAAGTGCGGACCGGATCTACGCGGCGGCGTGGCGAGGCTCGTTCTCCGGCGACGACCAGATGATCGAGACCAACGCCGCCGGGACCCCGCTGAACGAGTTCTCTCCCACCGGCAACGGCATCCGCCACCTTGAGCTTGCCCACATCAATTCGTCCTCGCTCGTCGCGCTGACCCGCGACGCCAGCGGAGCAGGCGCCCCGATCTATGGGTGGCGCCGGTTTGACCTTGCCGGCAACCTGCTCGCCACCGTCGACATCGGAGACTCGAGCGTGTTCAACCCGATCGGCCTCGACATCGACGCGGCCGGCACGCTGTGGACATTCAACCTCGAATTGGATGCCGTCGAGCGGTACCGGATCGACGGCACGCTGCTCGAGTCGCACCCGATCACACTCAACGGGGACTTCGTCCGCGATTTCATGTACACACCGGACGGAGCCGCGCTCTTCGCCTACCGGATTCAGGTGCCCGCGCCAGGTTCAGCGGGTGTGACCGCGCTCGCGGGAGTGCTTTGGCTCCGACGCCGTCGCCAAAGCTGACTTCGATCGACGCGCAAATGCACGCCGGGGCAACCGCTCAGCCCCGGCGTGCCTGCAGGTGTCAGAGAGAGACCGCGTGATCAGCGTCGACGCCGGGTTGCCATCAGACCCACGCCCGCGATCGCGGCAACAGTTCCAGGAGCCGGAACGGCCTGGACAAGCGCATCGCCGACGTCGGCGCCCTGGAGGTTCGAGGTCGAGAGGCCGTTGTCGAACAGGAAGGCACCGAACTCGGGCGAGACGAGCAGGTCGGCGCCGATCGTGAGACTGCCGGGCCCCGCGTCCAGCTGGCTCGGTGCCGCGATGTCGAACAGGATCGCGGCGATGCCGACGGTGCTCTCCACGAAGAAGCCGCTGGCACTGCCGCCCAGCGTGCCGGCGCGGGCGCCGTCGAATCCGATCGTGAAGTTGCCGACCTCGACGGTGCCATCGTTGAACAGGACCGAGCCCTCGTGCTCGATCGTTCCGCCGAAGGTCCCGAGGAAGTCGCCGGGGTCGTAGCTGAATGTCGTCGGCAGCAGCGCCGCGTGCGCATCGCGTGCGTTGATGGGGAACGCCACCGAAGCAGCGCCGAGGTTGCCCGGGGCGATGACGGGGCCGGACACGCCCGACAGATCGAGGCTTGCCGCCGCGGACAGGGTCGCGGTGTCGAGCAGCACGCTGGTCTGGCCGCCGGTCACGTCCACCTGGGCACCCGCAGCGCCGGCGATAACGACACTGGCAAGAGTCACACAATTCCGCATGTCGGTCTCCTTCAATGCCCCACGAACGTGAGATGAAGGGACTATTCGCACCGCGATGCCGGCCGCAAGAAAAATGAAAAACAATTCTCGTTTCCTTACAACCGGATTCGGATGTCACTCATCGTCGATCACGCTCCGAACATGGAGTTCTTCGAGCTGCGCATCGCTGACCCCGCTGGGCGCGTTCGACATCAGGTCGGCGCCGTTCTGCGTCTTCGGGAACGCGATCACATCCCGGATGTTGTCCGTGCCCGTCAGGTGCATGACCAGGCGATCCAGTCCGAACGCGATGCCGCCGTGCGGCGGAGCGCCGTACCGGAGCGCATCGAGCAGGAAGCTGAACTTGTCCTTGGCTTCCTCCTCCGACATCCCGAGCAGCGTGAAGACCTTGCTCTGCACATCCTGCCGATGGATTCGGATGGAGCCGCCTCCGATCTCCGAGCCGTTCACGATCATGTCGTACCCGGCGCTGACCACGCCCTCGATGGTGTCGATATCCGCCGGGTCGGCCGCGAGGAAGGCGGCAAGCTGGTCGGGGTTCGGCGCCGTGAACGGGTGGTGCAGCGAATAGAACCGCTTCGAGGCCTCGTCGTACTCGAACATCGGAAAGTCGACGACCCACAAGAAGTCCCACTTCGAGTCGTCGATCAGGCCGAGGTCCTTGGCGACCCTCAGCCGAAGCTCGCCCATGGCCTTGAGGCAGGTTCCCCACGCGTCGGCGCCGAAGAGCAGCGTGTCGCCCGGCTCCGCGCCCGTGGCGGCGGCGAGCTCGGGCCATACCGCTTCGACAAACCGCGCGATGCCGGTCTCGGGCTTGCCCTCGGCGTTGACCTTGAGCGTCGGCACACCCCCTGCGCCGAACTGCTTGACAAACTCCGTGTACCCGTCCGTCAGCTTCCGGGTGAGCTTCTCCGCGCCGCCGGGCACGCGGATGACCTTCACGCACCCCTTGCGCTTGTCAAGCGCGGCATGGAAGACCTTGAACTCGCTCCGGCTCACAATCTCGGACACATCAACGAGCTCGAGCCCGAACCGCCGGTCCGGTCGATCGATCCCGTACCGGTTCATCGCCTCGTGGTAGGTCATCCGATCGACCGTCGGCACCTCGACGCCCAGCACCTCGTTCCAGATCCGGCGGACCATGCCCTCCATGATCTCGATCACGTCGTCGCGATCGACAAAGCTCATCTCGCAGTCGATCTGGGTGAACTCCGCCTGACGGTCCGCACGAGGATCCTCGTCGCGGAAGCACCGCGCGATCTGCAGGTACCGCTCCGCGCCCGCCACCATCAGCAGCTGCTTGAACAACTGCGGGCTCTGCGGCAACGCGTACCAGCTACCGGGCTGGTTGCGGCTCGGCACGATGAAGTCGCGGGCGCCCTCCGGCGTCGACTTGCACAGATACGGCGTCTCGATCTCCCAGAATCCGTGCTCGTCGAAGTAGTCCCGCACCGCCTTCGTCACCCGGTGCCGCGTCCGCATGATCTCCTGCATGCGGGGGCGGCGCAGATCGATGTAGCGATGCTTGAGACGAACCTCTTCCCGCGGCAGCGAGCCCTTGTCGTCGCTCGGCAGGAAGGGGGGCGTGTCCGTTTCGCTCAGGACCGCAACCGAACGGACAACCACCTCGATCGCCCCGGTCGACAGCTTCGGGTTCGGGCCGCCGTCGCGGACCCGCACCGTTCCCGTCGCGCTCACGACGTCCTCGTTCCGCAGCGTGTCGGCCTGAGCGAGCAGCGCGTCGTCGGCGTCCTCTCTGTCGAACACGAGCTGCGTCAGACCCTCGCGGTCGCGAAGGTCAACAAAGATGAGACCCGTGCCGTGATCGCGGTACGCGTTGACCCACCCGTTCAGCGTCACGGTCTGGCCAACATGCTCGGGCCGGAGCTCTGCGCAGTGATGCGTCCGTTTCATCGCGTTCTTGTGCTCACAGTTCGGGATCAGATCGGTCTGCCGGCCGACGCGGGACCTCCCCGGGCCGCGGCAGGCGTCCATGCTAGGCGACACCGCCGGCTCTCCCATCGTCGGAAGAGCCGGCGGGCCGCTTTACTCCGCCGCGAGCGAGGCATCCGATGCCGACGACGCTGACGGCTCGGCGCGCGACCGCCGGGCGAGCGCCCACAACTCGCGGGCGAACGACGCCAACGCCGCTCTCGCGTTCGGCTCGGACCGCAGCAGTTCAGCCAGGTCGCGCTCGTGCTCCCGGCGGAACGCCTCGCGCTTCGCCGCCAGTTCCAACTCAAACGATCGCAGTTCCAGGTGCTCCACGTCGCACACTCCTCACCCCCGGCGCGCAGCGATCGCGCCCCGGCACACGCCGGCCAAGCCAGCAACTCACAACGACACACGCGCCCCGCCCGCCCGCGGGCACACACCCGCGGACCGCCCGCACGACGGGCGCGCCACAAACTCAGCTGTTCAGGTGGACCCGAGGATCAATCGCGGACGCACACAACGCAGGCCGCCGCAACGCCGAAACCGATCACGAGTTGGTAATGGTTCGCCCGAAGCGTCAGAGAACGCACGGGACGGGCGTCGCACGCTGCGAGCCCGCATCAACGCCGGTGTCGCCCGCACGCCGATCGATGAGAATCATCGTCTGGATGGAGATCATCGTGTTCTCCTTCTTCATGCAGGGACCAACGCGATCGC
Organism: Phycisphaerales bacterium; assembly: GCA_036751825.1. Classification (GTDB taxonomy): domain Bacteria; phylum Planctomycetota; class Phycisphaerae; order Phycisphaerales; family UBA1924; genus JANQQZ01. The sequence continues at coordinate 3,617 of DAIOTV010000035.1, read as the reverse complement.
CCGACGCACGCCGAGCAAGATCAGAGAATACCACAGAGTCATCGGCAATCAAGACCGATCACTTGCAGTTTCTGCAAAGTTCCATCTGCTGGGCCGGGCGTTCACACGCCACGCGTACCGAAGACATCTGCCGGTTCTACCAGGGCAGGTCCTCGCCCTTGTAGTCCATGAACCGTCCGGTGTCTGCGGTCGTGAGACCGTCGAGCGTGACGATCAGATGGTTCGCCGATTCCTCGGGCGTCAGGTCGGCCCCCTGTCCGCCCATGTCGGTCTCGACCCAGCCGGGATGGAAGCAAACAGCCGCGATGCCCTTCGGCGCCAGTTCGACCGACATGGTCTTGGTCACCATGTTCAGCGCGGCCTTGGAAGCCCGGTAGCCGTAGCTGCCACCGTTGCGAGTCTCGCCGATGCTGCCCATCCCGCTGGAGATGTTCACCACCATCTGCTTGCCGCCCGCCTCGAGCCGGGCAAGCAGCGCCTGCGTCACCGCCAACGGCCCCGCCACATTCACCCGCATGCACTCGTTGAACTTCTCGATGTCCGTTCCGTCAAGCCCGGACTTGTCGTTGTACACACCGGCGTTGTTGATGAGCACATCAATCGGCCGATCGCCGACCTGGTCGGCGAGCCCGGCGATCGACTTCGGGTCCGCCACATCGAGCTCGAGCATCTCGACACCCGCCTCGAACGCCTCGGTCGCGGCGCCCGGGTCACGCGCCGTTCCCAGCACGATGTCCTGCCGCCCGGCGAGCTGCTTCGCCAGCGCAAGACCAATCCCTCGATTCGCTCCGGTAATCAGATACGTAGACATGCACACAGTCTATGTGAGCCCGGCCCCCGCATCAAAGATCGCCCGAATCTGCAGCGAGTGCCCGCACTTCTTGGAGAACACCGCGTCCGCGTCATGATCCTCGCTCATGCAGTTCGGGCACGACTGCCCGCTGACCCTGGTCCGCTTCTGCTGCGCGATCTCCGCCGACAGGATGCCCGTCGGAACGATGATCATCGAATACCCCACCAGCACCAGGGCGGCCGTCACCAGCTTGCCGAACCCGGTCTGTGGCGTGATGTCGCCGTACCCGACCGTCGTCATCGTGATGACCGCCCAGTACATCGCCGAGGGCAGCGAATCGAACGCCTCGTTCTCCGCCTCGCTCTCGACCACGTGCATCACCGAAGCCGAGATCAGCACCACGATCATCACCGTCACGACGAACACGATGATCTTGTGACGGCTCAGGATCAACGCCCGCTTCAGCGTCGTCGCCTCACTCAGATACCGAGTCAGCTTCAGCACCCGGAACACCCGCAAGAGCCGAAGCGTCCGCACCACCAGCAGCCGCTCGCCCCCGGGCACGATCAGCCCGATGAACGCCGGCAGAATCGCCAGCAGATCCACAACCCCGAAAAAACTCACCGCGTACCGCCACGGCCGCTTCACGACCGCCAGCCGCAGGATGTACTCCACCGTGAACAGCCCCGTGAAAACCCACTCGGCCGCGTAGAGCCGACCCTCCCAGAGCGTCCCCCTGATCTCGGGCAGCGTGGCAACAATCACCACGAACACGCTGAGCAGGATCGCCACGATCAGCGCGATATCGAACCACTTGCCGGCGGGCGTGTCGGACTCGAAGATGATCTCGTGGATGCGCTCGCGGAGGGTCATGTCGCCATCATCGGCAAGCCGTGGTCACCTGCACGAACAGATCGCTCACACCGCCTCCACACACATCGCCACGCTGTTCCCACCGCCCAGGCACAGCCCCGCCAGGCCCTTCTTCGCCCCAACCCGGTGCATCTGGTGCACCAGCGTCGTCAGCACGCGCGCGCCGCTCGCGCCGATCGGATGCCCCAGCGCGATGCCGCCGCCGGCGACGTTGGTCCTGTCCTCGCTGATGCCCAGCGTCCTGATGTTGCAGAGCAGCTGCGCCGCGAACGCCTCGTTGATCTCGTACAGATCGACATCATCCAGCGACCAGCCCGCCTTGCCGACGGCACCCTTTGTGCCCTCGATCGGCGCCGCGAAGATGTCCTTGGGTGCGATCCCGCTCGTCGCGTAGCTCACGATCTTGGCCAGCGGCTTCAGACCCAGGCTCTCCGCCTTCGCGGCGCTCATCACGACGATCGCCGCCGCCCCGTCGTTGATCTGGCTCGCGTTGCCCGCGGTCACGGTGCCGTCCTTGCTGAACGCCGGCCGCAGCTTCGCCAGGCCCTCGGCCGTGGAATCGCCGCGGATGCCCTCGTCCGCCTGCACGCCGCCCTCAGGCCCCGGCACCTTCCGGTTCCCGAGTTGCTCGCCGGTAAAGGTCACCATCTCGTTCGCGAACCAGCCCTCGCCGGTGGCCTTCGCCGCCCGCTGGTGGCTCTGCGCCGCGTAGCGGTCCTGCTCCTCACGCGAGATCTCGTACTTCCGCGCGATGTGGTCGGCCGCGTCGCCCATCGCCCAGCCCTCGAACGCGCACCGCAGCCCGTCGTACTGCATGTGGTCCTCAAAGGGCGTCGGCCCGAACTTGGGACCGTTCGCGCCGTTCCGCACATGCGCAAAGTGCGGCGACATCGTCATGTTCTCAAGACCGCCGGCGACCACGCACCCGTTGTCGCCCGCCTTGATCGACTGGGCCGCCATCATCACGGCCTCGAGCCCCGACCCGCAGACCTTGTTGATGGTCTTGGCGCTCAGCGTGTCGGGCAGCCCCGCCCCCAGCCCCGCCTGCCTCGCCGGGTTCTGGCCGAGCCCGGCCTGCAGCACGCAGCCCATCACGCACTCGTCGATGTGGTCCTTCGCCGCAGGCACATCGGCGAGCGCCGCCTCGATCGCCCAAGAGCCCAGCTTGGTGGCGGGCGTGGAGCTGAATCCGCCGAGGAATCGACCGATCGGGGTTCGCTTGGCGGCAACGATCACGGGCTGGTTCGACATCTCGGACACCTCCGGCTCAGAGTGGTTCGTGGCAGCAGGCCAGGCCTGTATACAGCCCGCCCCGAACGGTAGGCCCCGCCGCCCGGGCCCGTAGCATGCCCTCATGATCCTTCAGCCCCACACGCAGTCGGACGCGAGCGAAGCCGCACAGGCCACCGATCGCACGGCCAACACGCCGGGGGGCCATCGGTCGATCGGCGCCGACAACCTGGCGGTGCAGGAAGCCGCGTCGACGATCAACGACCTTCTGGCGCCGCTGCCCGAGTGGTCGCGCCTGGCGATCATCGCGGTCGTGTTTGTCGTGATCGCAACGATCGCGCACCGCGTGCTGTTCACGGTTCTCGGCCGCGTCACCCGGAGCGACGGCAGGGCGGCGACGGGCCAGCTCGTCGATCACACGCGTCGACCCGCGTTCGCGCTCTTCATGATCGTCGCGGTGAGCACCGCGCTCGGGGTCGGCGGCACGCTCGGGCTGACGGGCACCTGGAACGGCGCGGGGCTGAGCTCGACGCTCGCGGCGCTGTTCGCGCTGGCGGTCACCTGGCTCGCCATCGGCTTCGTTCGCGGCGCGGACGACATGATCCTCGCTCGGCACAGGACCGATGTGAAGAACAACCTCAAGGCCCGCCGCATGCACACGCAGGTGGCCGTCATCAGCAAAACGATCACCGTCGTCCTGGCGATCTTCGGGATCGGCGTC
>DAIOTV010000034.1:0-29854 GCA_036751825.1 Phycisphaerales bacterium | reverse complement strand
AGGACCTCATCGAAGCCGGCATCCACTTCGGCCAGCGCGCCAGCGGCTGGAACCCGAAGATGCAGGCCTACATCTACGGCAAGCGCAACGGCATCCACATCATCGACATCAAGGAGACCATCAAGGGCCTCCTGCTCGCCAAGAAGTACATCGTCAAGACCGTCGCCGGCGGCAAGGATGTCTGCTTCGTGGGCACCAAGCGGCAGGCCCGCGGCATCCTCGAGCAGTATGTGCCCGATGTCGGCATGCACTATGTCACCGAGCGCTGGCTCGGCGGCACGCTGACCAACTTCCGCACCATCCGCAGCCGGCTGAAGCGGCTCGAGGAGCTCGAGGCCATCGAGGCCGAGGACAACTTCCAGAGCTACTCCAAGAAGATGGAGAGCCAGCTCCGCCGCGAGAGCCGCAAGATCAAGCGGAACCTCGACGGCATCCGCCGGATGGAGAAGCTGCCCGGCGCGATGGTCATCATCGACGTCGCCCGCGAGCAGACCGCGCTCCGCGAGGCCCGCAAGCTGGGCATCCCCACGATCTGCCTGATCGACACCGACGGCGACCCGGCGCTTGCCGACATCCCGATTCCGGGCAACGACGATTCGATGCGGTCAATCGATGTGGTGATCCGCGAGCTCTGCAAGGCGATCGCCGAGGGCAAGCAGCAGCGCACCGAGCAGCCCGAGGCCGCCGATTCGGCCGGCGAGCACGACGAGCAGTCCCAGCGGCCCCGCCGCGGCGGCCGTCGCAGCCAGTACCGGGGCGAGGCCTCTGCCTCGGCGACCGAGGGCGCCCGCTCGCAGGCCGACGCGCCGGCACCGGCGCCCGCCGGCGAGTGATCGCTGGTGGCGGAGGCTCCGGGCCTCCGGTTCCAACCCAGTTCACAGATCCTGAGGCACGGCGGCGGAAGGCCCCCGCCACCGATTTCAACACCACGACCGAACGATCAATCGGAGCAGAGAACGATGGCTGACATCAGCGCGAAAGACGTGATGGCCCTGCGGAACGAGACCGGCCTCGCCATGATGGAGTGCAAAAAGGCGCTCATGGAGACCGGGGGCGACGTCGAGGCCGCCAAGGACCACCTCCGCAAGAAGCTCAAGGGCAAGATGGACTCCAGGACCGACCGCGTCGCGGGCGAGGGACGCGTCGCCGTCTCGGTCAACGACGCCGGGGCGACCATCGTCGAGATCCGCGCCGAGACGGACTTCACCGCCAAGAACGACCAGTTCATCGCGGCGACGGACAAGATCGGCCACCTGGCGCTCGGGGCCCCCGAGGGCATGGTCGAGCCCACCGACGACATGAAGGCCACCATCGACGAGATCCGCATCTCCACGGGCGAGAACGCCTCGATCGCCCGCGTCCGCAAGGTCGCCAAGGCCCAGGGTGACACCTTCGGCGCCTATGTGCACCACGACGGCAAGACGGGCGTGCTCATCCACGCCAACGGCGAGGTCGCCGACGACGTGCTGCGTCAGATCTGCATGCACATCACCGCGGCCGTCCCGCGCCCGCTGGGCGTCACGCCCGATGAGATCCCCGCCGAGCTCGTCGAGAAGGAGCGGAAGTTCCGCATCGAGCAGGCCATGGAATCGGGCAAGCCCCAGGAAATCGCCGAGAAGATGGTCGAGGGCGGCATGCGGAAGTTCTACGCCGAGATCGCCCTGCTCGAGCAGGACTTCGTCATGGATCCCTCCAAGAAGATCAAGGACCTGCTGGGAGGTTCCACGGTCAAGGCCTTCTACCGCTGGCAGGTCGGCGAAGAGGCCTGAAGGGGCTGACGGCTTCCAAAGCAGACACCCCCGTTGGCGGAGGCTTCCGGCCTCCGCCTTTTTTGTGTGGTCACCATGGGCCGGGAGGGCCGAAAGCTTTCGCCACCGGTCTTGAGCTACGCTGCACCCATGGCCTTCACCGCACACCCCGGCGAGCAGTACACCATCCGCCAGAAGATCCTCAAGATCTTCGGTGCCGCCTTCCACATCTACGACGCCGAGGGCAACGTCATCGGCTACTGCAAGCAGAAGGCCTTCCGCTTCCGCGAGAAGCTGGTCCTCTACACCGACGATTCGCAGTCGGACGAGCTGCTGACGATCGAGGCTCGCACCATTCTGGACTTCGGCACGACGTACGACGTTGACGACGGCGAGGGCAACCGCCTCGGCTCCGTCCGCCGAAAGGGGCTGAAGTCCATGCTCCGCGACGAGTGGGCGGTGCTCGACGAAGACGGCAACGAGGTCGCGACGCTCCGGGAAGACTCCATGGGCAAGGCCCTGCTCCGCCGGTTTGTTGAGCCGGTGGCGGTGCTCATGCCCCAGAAGTTTGAGGTCACGCACGAGGACGGCAGGCGGCTCGCCACCTTCCGAACCCACTTCAACCTGTTCGTCTACCGGCTCGGGGTCGCGATCCATGCCGAAGACGGCAGCGACGGCCCGGTGAACGAGATGATGCTTCTGGCCACCGCCTTCCTGATCGCCGCGATCGAGGGCCGGCAGAGCAGCGAGGGCTCGGGCAGCGGCCTGTTCTCAGGCGGCTGAGGCCCCTGACCGCCCCGCCGCCGAGGCCGGAACCCCCACAACCGGGAAAGTCAGAAAAATCGGTCCAATCACTGGCACCCGCAGAAAGCCGTGGCATGGTATGGGGGTCTTGTCTCTCTCTTCCCACGGCTCGGCATCCGCGAAAGCGGGTATCGAGCTTTCTTTCTTTTTGGTGTCGCCGGCCCCCCGCGCGGGCCGCTCGCCAAGCCGGCTGGAACGCCGAACCCGCACAATCGAAAAAAGTTGCCCAACTCGCTGGCACGCCCGAAAAGATGAGGCATCTTGTGGGTGTCTTGTCTCTCTCTTCCCACGGCTCGGCATCCGCGAAAGCGGGTATCGAGCTTTCTTTCTTTTTTGCCGACCGCTCCCACCAACCCGCGGGGGAACCGAATGCCGAATGCCGGCGGCGGTCGCCCGGCCAGGAAAGGCCCGGGACCGGGCCTTCGGGGCGTTGGGGGTCGCTGTGGACGGTCTACTCGCGGGCCCAGCAGGCCACGGGGTGGCCCTCGGACTTGACTTCCAGCGGCGGCATCTCCACCCGGCAGCGGTCCATCACCTCGGGGCAGCGGCCCGCGAACGGGCAGCCGGGCGGCGGGTTCAGGGGGCTTGGTACATCGCCGGAGAGCACCGTGAGCGGGCGGCGATCGTCGGGGTCGTCGATCGGGTTGGCCCCGAGCAGCGCCCGCGTGTAGGGGTGCTGGGCGTCCTCGCGGAGCCGGTCGCAGCGGAGCGACTCGACGACCTTGCCGAGGTACATCACCAGCACGCGATCGCAGAAATGCTCGACGACCTTGAGGTCGTGGCTGATGAACATCATCGTCAGGCCCAGCTGGTCCTTCAGGTTCATCATCAGGTTGAGAACCTGGGCCTGGATGGAGACGTCGAGCGCGGAGACCGGCTCGTCGGCGACGATGAACTCGGGCTTGAGGGCGAGCGCCCGGGCGATGCCGAGGCGCTGGCGCTGGCCGCCTGAGAACTCGTGCGGGAACTTGTCCTTGGCCTCGGGCCTCATGCCGACGGTGGCGATCAGCTCGTCGATGTAGTCCTCCATGGCGTCCTTGGAGACGATGCCGTGGAAGGTGATGGCCTCCTTGAGGAGTTGCCGGACGGTCAGCCGCGGGTTGAGCGACGAGTACGGATCCTGGAAGATGATCTGCATCCGGCGTCGGACGGGCATCATGTCGTGGTGGTTGAGCTTGGTGATGTCCCTTCCGTCGACGAGCACGGACCCGGAGGTGGGCTCAAGCAGGCGGATGACCATCTTGCCGAGCGTGCTCTTGCCGCACCCGGACTCGCCCACGATGCCGAGTGTTTCGCCCTTGCGGATCTCGAAGGAGACATCGCTGACCGCGTGCACGTTGGCGACGACACGGTTCAAGACGCCGCCGCGGACGGGAAACTTCTTGACGATGTTCCGCGCCTGGATGAAGGGCGTGCTCCCGCCGTCCTTCGGGGTGTTGGTCGCGGTCGTCGGGCTGGCGGCGGTCTGGGTCACGCGTGCTCCGGGGTTGTTCGGTGATTACGGATTCGATTGGCCGACGGTCAGCCTGGCGTCCTGGTTGAGCGGGAAGTGGCATCGCACGGGCCGGTTGGGGTGGGCGTGATCGACGAGCTTCGGCTCCTCGTCGACGCACCGCTGCTCCTTGTAGGGGCAGCGATCCTGGAACCGGCAGCCCACGGGCAGCTCGAACAGGCTGGGCACAATGCCCTTGATGGTGGGCAGGCGTTTGCCGTGCTCCTTGTTGCCGGCCTTGGGGATGGATTCGAGCAGGGCCTTGGTGTAGGGGTGCTGGGGGCGTTTGAAGAGGTCGTACACGGTCGCCTGCTCGATGACCCGGCCGGCGTACATCACGATCACGCGGTCGCACACCGTCGCGACCACGCCCAGGTCGTGCGTGATGAGGATGATCGCGGTATCGAGCTTCTTGCGCAGATCGTCCATCAGCGCGAGGATCTGGGCCTGGATGGTGACGTCGAGCGCGGTCGTGGGCTCGTCGGCGATGAGGATGTCGGGCTCGCAGCAGAGCGCGATCGCGATCATCACCCGCTGCCGCATGCCGCCCGAGAGCTGGTGGGGGTATTCCTTGACCCGCTGCTCGGGGTTGGGGATCTCGACGAGGCGGAGCATCTCGATCGCGCGGGCGAGCCGCTGCTTCTTGCCGAGGTTGGTGTGGTAGCGGAGGGCCTCTTCAAGCTGCCAGCCGACGGTGAAGACGGGGTTGAGGCTGGTCATGGGCTCCTGGAAGATCATGGCGATCTTGTCGCCCCTGACGCGTCGCATCTGCGACTCGGTGGCGGTCGCGAGGTTCATCCCGCCGAACATGATCTGGCTGGTCGGGTCGATGATGCTGTTGCGCTCGGGGAGCAGCCGCATGATGGTCTTGCTGGTGACGGTCTTGCCGCAGCCGGACTCGCCGACGATCCCGATGGTTTCGCCCGGGTAGACATCGAAATTGACATCGTCGACGGCGGTGACCGTGCCGCGGTCCGTGCGGAAGCGGGTGGTGAGCCCGCGGACTTCCAGAACGGGTTTGCGTGCGCCTGCGACCATCGACCGCTCTCCGTTCTTAGCCCACGTGCTTGGGATCGAACGCGTCCTGGAGCGCATCCGAGAGGATGTTGAACGCGAGCACCAGGATGAACATGAACAGGGTCGCCGCCCCGATCTGCCAGAAGAAGCCCTGCACCACCTCGCTCTTGGCCTGGCTGATCATGATGCCCCAGCTCGCGCCGTCGCCCAGGGGCAAGCCCAGACCCAGAAAGGTCAGGATCACCTCGCCCTTGATCGCGCCAACGAACAGGAGCGAGAAGTTGATGAACATCAGGTGCAGCGTGTTGGGGATGATGTGCCTGATCAGGATGTAGAACCGGCCGAAGCCGATGGCCGTCGCGGCCTGCACGTACTCGAGCTCCTTGACCTTCATGGCCTCACCCCGGATCACGCGGCAGGGGCCGATCCAGAAGGTCAGCGCGAACGCCATATAGAGCGAGGGCAGACCCCGCAGCTCCTGCAGCGGTCCCGAGAGGAACATGAAGCTGAGCACCGCCAGCAGCACGAGCTGCGGGATGGAGCTGAAGATCGAATAGAGCCAGGTGACGACATGATCGACCCAACCGCCGAAGAAGGCGGCCGCGGCACCCATCAGGCTGCCGATCAGCACCGCCGTGAGACCGACGATGAAGCCCACCTGGATCGCGATCTTCGCCGAGTAGAGCGCCCGGATGAGGATCGAGCGGCCCTGGCGGTCGGTGCCGAAGAGCAGCCGGGTGGTGTACGAGAACCCCGCGAAACCGTCGGGCACGGGCATGAGCTCGTCGACGAAGCGTTCGGCCTCGGGGAGAAGGGTCTCGACGCCGTCGGCCTGCGCGATCGCCTCGCGCTCCGCGGTGGCGCGGACCGACTCAAACGCGGCGGACACATCCCGGGCCGCGTCGTCGCTATCGAAGAGCGCCTCGACCGCCTCTCGCAGCGAATCAACCAGCTCGATGTCGAACTCGTCGTCGCGCTGCGCGACCGCCTGGTAGTCGTCGATCGCGAAAACCACCTCTTCGATGCCGAACGCCGCCTCCTCGCGCAGCACATCGAGATCGTCCTCTTCGGTCGCCGAGGCGAGGTTGATCAGTCGCTGCTGCGCGGTGTCGATCTGGATCAGGATGGTCTCGGCCGAGTTGACAAGCGATCGCGCGTCGTCGAGCCGGCCCAGGATCGACTCGCCCTCTTCGACCCGCGTGAAGAGCTGCTCGAGCGGCTCATCGAGCAGGCGACGCTCCTGCACCGCGAACCGGTCGAGCACCGCGCGGACCTGGCCGTCGCCGGTCTCGGCCACCTGCGCGGCCTCGTCGACCGCGCCGCGGGCACGAGAGAAAAAGAAGTCGATGTAATCCAGCCGCCCCACCATTCCCACCGGTCGGCCCAGCCCGGCCAGGCTCGGCGGGCCCGCCTGCTCCAGCATCCGCTCCGACAGGAACGCCCCCATGACGGGGACCTCCTTCAGGTCGTACGCGTCCGTCTTCTTGCCGACCCAGCCGACGGCATCCATCGCCATCATCCAGGTCGCCAGCAGGAAGTACGCACCGATCACGCCCAGCGACAGCATCGCGAAGCGGTTCCGCCGCAGCTTGCCCCACCCACGCGACCTGAAGAAGCGCCCGATCACGAGAGCCTCACTCTCGGATCGACGACGGCGTAGAGCACATCGGTCAGGATGACGGTCAGGATCACCACCGCCGCGAACAGGGCCGACATGTACTCAACCACCGGGAAGTCCTTGGCCACGATCGCCGTGATCAGCGTCCGGCCCATGCCAGGGATCGAAAAGAACATCTCGAGCAGAATCGAGCCGACGATGAGGAACGGCAGGCTGATCATGATCCGCGTGATGATCGGGATCATCGCGTTCTTGAGCATGTGGACGAACATGATCTTGCGGCTGCCCGCGCCCTTCGCCCGCGCTGTTGTGATGTAGTCCCGGCCCGTCTCCTCGACCATCACCGCCCGGTAGAAGCGCGTGTCGTAGCCCATCGACACGATCACGCTGATCAGCACCGGAAGCCCGCAGAACTTCATCCATGTGCTGACCGCTTCGATCGGCGAGCCCGCCCAGAAGCCGAGCGTCGACAGACGCACGTCGTAGCCTTCGATGTCGAACGGCAGGATCCCGTTCTCGCCGCCGATCCGGTACCCGAGGAAATACTGCCCGACGATGATGTACACGAGGAAGCTGATGCTCATGCCGAGCACGGCGAGCAGCATCAGCGTCCTGTCGATCCACTGGCCCCGGAAAAACGAGCAGACCAGGCCGATCAGAATCGAGATCCCCGCCGTCAGCACCAGCGCCGGAACGGTGATCATCGCCGTGGCTGGAACGGCCGTGGCGATCATCTCCCCCACGGGCCGCTTCTGTTCCCACGAGGTCGCGCTGAAATCCAGCGTGACGATGTTCCAAACACGGTCGAGGTACTGCACGATGAACGGGCGATCCAGCCCGAAGTTCTGCTGGATCGCGAGGTACGACTCCTCGGTCGCGTTCTTGCCGAGGAACGCCGTCACCGGGTCGTTGACACGGAGGGCGGCCATCACCAGCAGAATGATCCCAAGGTACACCGGGATGTTGTACAGCAGGCGCCTCGCGACATACGACCACATGCGATCAAGCCCTCCGGGGTGCGGCCCCCTCTGCGAACGAGCGGCTCAACGCTTCGAGTTGTCGACGTCGAGGAACTTGAACCAGCTGTAGTACCGCTCGGTGGGCTTGGCGTTCAGAAGCCACTCGTTGATCAGGTAGTACCGCGTGCGGGCCATCGAGCCGACGTACGGCGTGTCCTCGATCACCATGTCACGCATCTGCTCGTAGATCGCCGTGCGCTCGTCGCTCGGCTGCATCGTCAGGATCTTCTCGTACAGTCGGTCGAACTCGGGGTTTTTGTAGTTGTAGTGGTTCGAGCCAGGGCTCTCGTTGGGCGAGTAGAACAGCGCCAGGTTGTTCTCCGCGTCGGGGTAGTCGCTCGACCACGCGAAGCCGAACATCGGGGCCTTCTTGTTGTTCGTGAACTCGATGAGTGTTGAGAAGTCAACCAGCTCCGGCTGGAGGTTGATGTTGACCTCGGCGAGCTGCCGCTTGAGCATCTCGACCTGCTCGGCGTTGTTGCCGCCGCGGCTCGTGTAGAACTTGATCGGGGGGAGCCCCTGGCCGCCGGGGTAGCCGGCTTCGACGAGCTTCTGGCGGGCCCGCTCGAGGTTCGGGCCGCGATAGCTGACCGGGGCCGTGCCGTCCTCGGGGTAGCCCTCAAGCCCGGGGGGGATCGGGCCGTCGAACTGGATCGTGTTGCCCTGGTAGAACGTCTCGCTGAACTCTTCCAGATCGATCGCGAGGTGGATCGCCTGACGGAGGGCCCGCTTCTCGGGCGTGTATCCGCCCAGGAGGTCGTCTTCCATGTTGAACCCGCGGAAGATGAAGTCGAGCAGAGGGACGATCTCGTGACGCACGCCGCGCTCGCGGACCTCGGGCAGCAGCCGCTTGGTCCGGCCGTCGAAGGCCTGCTCGAAGTATTCCGCCGGCACCTGCGTCAGGCCGATGTCGCCCGCCTGGAACCGCAGCCACATCGGCTGGTCCTCGACGAACATCGTGAACTCGATGCGGTCGACGAACGGGACCCGCTGGCCCGCCGGTCGGTGCAGGCGGTTGCGGCGGTCGTCGCGCGACCACTCGTCCTCGCCCGGGTAGAGCACCTCGTGGTAGTTCGGATTCGTGTCCGCCGTCAGGCTCTTCTTGGGGATCCATTCGTCCAGGATGAACGGACCCGTGCCGACCGGGTTGAACGCGAACCGGTCCCCGTAGTGCTCGACCGCTTCGCGCGGCACGATCGAGGTCTGGAACATCGCCAGCACATAGAGAAAGCGGTACACCGGCTGCTCGAGAACGATCTGGAAGTTGTGATCGTCGATCTTGACGAAGCCGGGGATGCTCCCGTCGTAGTCGAACGCGCCGCCAGCGTCGATCGCGGCGTTCTGCGCCGCCGCGTAGGCGTCGAGACCGGCGATCGTGTCCTTGAGCAGCCACTCGTTCTTCAGCTCGTTGCGCTTGTCGAAGATGCGCATCAGCGAGTAGAACACGTCGTCCGTGACCATCTCCCGGCCCTTGCCGCCCGGGAAGCACTCGTCGTCGTGGAACATCACGCCCTGCTTGAGGCGGAAGGTCCAGGTCTTGCCGTTGTCGTCGGTGGTGGGCATCTCGGCCAGCAGCAGCGGCTCGAGCTTGTAGGGATCGGAGTACTTGTACACGAGCAGCGTTTCGTACATCTGCGCGCACGCCATGTTGTCGTATGTCGTCGAACCCACCACCTGGTCGAGGCTCTTGGGCCCGTCCGTGCGGATCGGCAGCTGCACGACCTTCTGGGCCGCGGCCTGAGCCGTCGCGCAGAGCGCAAGGCCCGTCGCCGCAACCACACCGAGCCGACGGAGTTTCGAATGCATGCGTGTGCTCCTGTCCCGCGAGAAATCCGCGAACGCAAAGTCTAGCGGTCTGCCCTCATCCCCTCAACGCGAAACGGACGCCGATTCGACCAGGCTCCGAACGGCGGTGCGATCGAGCTGCTCCGGCCGGATGCCGTCCAGAATCGCCGATTCGATCCGCGTGGTCTCGGCCTCGCTCAGCCCCAGCTCGCGGACGCTGTCCAAGACCGCCGCGACGAGCACCAACGCCCGGCTCGTGTCGGCTTGCGCGTTGCGGATCGACGCGAACAGCTCGAAGGCGTCGGCATCGTTGATCGACTCGCCCGTCTGCCCCTCGTACTGCTGGGCCGCGACCGCGAGCGTCGAGCGCACGCGCCCCAGAACACGATCGGGCTGCTGCGCGGGCTCGTTCACCGCCGACGAGAGCCGGCCCCACGCCTCCGTAAACGCGTTCGCAGCTGCCGGGGAGAGCCGCGCCGAGACCACACGCAGCTCCGAACGCTGATCCAGCGATGCCGGCGTGTCGATGTAGAACGCCACCCCGGAGGCCGCCGAGCGGTACTCCTCGGCCGTGGGCGCCCGCACCCCCACGCCCGCCGCCGAAGCCGCCGACGCCTCGGGCACATTCGGCGCCGACAACGCCTCGTTCCGCGCGATCACCACCGACTGCTCGGCACGCTCGGGCGTCAGCCCCTCGGCCAGCGGCACGGTCACGGCGCCGGTCGCCACCGCGTCGAGCACCGTCGTCCGGTCCGAGGTCGGGCCGGCGCCGGTCCGGCGATTGAACGCCAGGTCCTCTAGCGTCACCGCTTCCTGAGGCGCACGCGTCAGGATGTTCTCGACGCGCACCCGCCCGGCGGGCTCGGCGATCGAGGGATCGGGCAGCGACGCGTCCGACACACGCACCGGGCCGTTGAACGCCGCCGAACCGCCGACGACGAAATCGACGCCGAAGTCCCGGGTCGCCGTCTGCGGCCTGAGCGCCGGCGGGGTGACGCCGCGGTTCACGGTCACCAGGTCCGCCGCAGCTCGCGTGTTTACCACGATGTCCGGCGCTTCGATTGTCAGGTTGCCGGGCGTGGTCATGTCACCGATCCGCGCCACGCCCCCGGCCCTGACACGGATCGAGCCAAGAGCCGTCAGTTTCTCCAGCGGGTTCATCACGAAGTCGCCGGTGGTGATGAACTCGAACGAGAGGCCCGGCACCGGGTCGCCGTCGTCGTCGAAGCGGCCGGCGACAACCGTCGCGACCGTCGGAACCTCGGTACGCGTGCCGCCGAAGAACGCCGCATCGGGCTCGCCCAGCACGATCGACTCGACGGCCGTCTGGTCGCCGACGGAATCCTCGAAAACGATGACGGGGATGTTGTTGCCGGTCGCCGTCGGATCGACCGCGACCCGAAGCGTCTGCCCGCCCTGCACGCCCGATCGGAAGACGACATCGCCCGTTCGGCTTCGGACCAGGCTCTCGCCCTGCGTCAGCCGCACGGTGTCGCGGGCGGCGTCCTCACCCAGCCGGACATCCTGCTCGGCGGACACCGTCGCGCCGCGGAGCTCCGTGCTGCCGTTGGTCGAGAGGCTGACCACATTGACCGCGCGATCGAACACCGTCGAGCCCCGCCCGGTGGTGGTGGTGAGCGACGCGCCGTTGCCGCGCACGCCGCCCAGGAAGACGACGTCGTTCCCGACGCCCCCGGCCGTGGTGAGCGTGCGGTCGGCCTCGAAGAACAGGCCGCTGTTGAAGGTGATCGAGCCCGAACCGGTGGTCTCGAGATCGCCATCGAGCCGGACGAGACCGGTGCTGCTGTAGGTCTGATCGCCCGAGGTCGTCACGGCCGGCAAGCGGTACGCGCCGCCCGAGATCGAGAGCGACGCGAGCGGATCGCTGCCGCCGATCGGCCTCGCCACATCGATCGTTCCGGCGGCACCGCCCGTGCCCAGCAGGTCGATCGACAGCGAGCCGGGCCCGTTGATCGCGTTGGAGCCGAACGCCAGATCAGCCCCGCCGGTCGCGATCGACGCGTCGCTCTCGACGCGCACGGCCGAGACACGGTCGAAGTCCAGAGCCTCGGTCACGCTGATCGCCCCGCGCAGCTCGGTGCGCCCGCCGAAGAGCGTCAGGTCGCGCACGGCGATGTCACCCAGCGTAATCCGCCCGAGCGTGCCGCCGGCGATGGTGGCGTTGTCGTTGTTGGTGTCGATGGTCAGCCGGGAGGCGGGGCTGTCGATCGCGGCGCCGTCGAGCAGCACGTCGCCCGCGGGGGCCTCGCCGGGCAGATCGGTGTCGATGCGGACATCGCCGGCGAGGGCGATCGACCGGGCCTCGCGCAGGTCCACGTTGCCGCCGAACGCGTCCGCGCGGTTGTCCATCTGGATGTTGCCGGCCAGCGTGAGCAGGCCGGTGGCGGTCACCTCGAGCCGCGACAGGCCGGAGAGGGCCGGCAGCGTGATGTTCCGGCCGACGAACCGCAGACCGCCGGGACCCGTGATCGTGACGTTCGGGTCGAGCGTGACATCGAAGGTGTCGGTGCCGTCGATCGCGCCGATCGTGGCTCCCGTGTCGACCCCGCCGACCGTGATCGTCCCGACGCCGGTCAGGTCGAGGTCCCCCTGCCCGAGCAGGTTGCCGGAGAGGTTGATGGCATCGACATCGAAGACGAAGTTGGCGGCCTCGGCGTTGCCGATGTTGACCACCCGTTCTCCGGTCGCGATCGAGTACGAGATCGTGCCGCCCGCGCTCTCGATGGTGCCGAGCGCGTTGATCTCGACATCGGACGCGAGGCTGACGGTGCCCCCGCGGGCGTTGATCGAGCCGACCGAGACGCCGGTTCCGCCCGTGAACGACAACGAGCCGCCCTGTGTCGTAATCGCCGTGCCCTCTTCGACCCTGATCCGCTCGCCCGCCGAGAATGTGACGGTCTGCCCGGCGGTCTGCTGCAGGTCCAGCGAGCCGTCGGCGATGCGTCCGATCAGGATGTTCTCCGCCGCTTCGAGGAGCACATCGACATCGCCGAGCGACTCGAGCCGGTTGGCGGTGATGACGACATTGAGGCCGGCGGCTTCGTCGATGGGGATCTGGTTGTCGTCGAGCAGGTTGTCGCCCGGTGCGGAATTCTGATCCGTGATCGAGATGTTGTCGGGGTCGATCAGCAGCGAGCCTCGCTTGCCGTTCGGCGCGGCGGCATCGAAGGTGCCGCCCACCGAGATGAATCTGGGGCTGGAGACCTCCGCCCGCCCGCCGTCGCCCGCGACAGCTCCGCCGCGAACGGACACGTTGCCCTCGAAGACCGCCGCCCGGTCGGCCCAGGTCACGACCGTGCCGCCGTCGCCGGCCTCGGTGGCGTCGGCGCGAAGACCGGCCTGTGGCGAGACGTAGACGCGGTCCGCGGTGTCGATCACCGAGGTGTCGCCACGGAATCCGCCGCCGATGAGGATCTCGCCGCCGCCTCTCGGGCCCGACGCGTCGATTTCGGCGTCGAGCACCGCCACGCCCTCGCCCGTGATCGCGGCCAGCCCGCCGACGCCGGCCTCGCTCGACACATCGATCACGCCGTTCACGTGCACCGTGCCCCGGTCTTGGCCTTCGATACGCACGTCCCGGCCCTCGATCACCGAGGTCGGCCGGAGCGCGATGGAGAACAGGTCTCCCGACCCCAGCCGGACGCGGCTTGCCCGGACGGTTCCCGCCTGATCGACGGCGCCCGCGCTCGCCGCGTCGCCGAGCCCGTCGGCCCGCACGAAGACGTGGCCGTCCCGTCTGCCGATGTAGACCTCGTCGCCGGCGGTCATCGTCACGACATCGCTCGCGGCGAGGTCGCCCAGATTGGTCACGCGCCGTCCGGCAAGGTGGATCTCACCGGCGCGCATTGCGCCCTCGTTGCGGACCTCGCCCGACAGGCCGGTCAGGCGGTCGATGCCCGCGAGGAAGTCGCCGTTGGTGATGGTGCCCGCGCCCGCGTAGATCGCGCCGGCGTTGACGAGCGCGCTCTGCCCGAAGTAGACGCCTGCCTCGTTGACGATGTACACCCGCCCGTTGGCCGTCAGCGAGCCGTTGATCTGCGTGGGCGACTGCCCGAGCACGCGGTTGAGCACCCGGGCGTCGGCCGAGGGCTGCACGAAGCGGACCGCCTCGTTCGCGCCGATGTCGAACGAGCGGTACTCGATGATCGCGTTGTTGCCCGCCGTGATCGTCGTCGTCGCGCCGGCTCGGTCGAAGGCGGCCTGTCCCGCCACGACGCGTTCGCCCTCCGGGCCGGCCAGCGCCGTGCCCGCGAGCAGCACCAGAACCGCGGGGGTCACTCGGGTCGTTCCAGCACGCATCGCTCGCATGTCCGCCTCCGGTCTGCCCTCAGTCAGCCACGTCAATACGCGATCGTCGCGACGAAATGGACCTCGCTGTCGCCCGACGAGGCCCGCCCGCTGTCCAGATCGCTCAGCGCGAAGCCCCAGTCCGCCCGCACGCTGACATTCCGCTTGATGTCGACGCCCAGCCCCACGCCGGCGCCGACAAGCGTCTCGTCGAACTCCGCGGCCTCGGGGTCGTTCGCGATCGTCTGGCCGAGGTCAACAAAGCCGGCGAGCACGAGGTCCCAGTCGGCCACGCCGTAGGGCCGATCGCGGCGCCAGCGGAAGCCCTCGCCGCTCGAGCCGGCCTCGGCCATGCCCAGCAGCGCGGGCAGGTGCGCCCGGTACTCGGCGGTCGCGATGAACACCGTGTCGCCCGCGACAACGCTCTCGGGATAGCCCCGGACCGAGTACGCGCCGCCCACCACGCCCTGCTCCTGCGGGATCAGCCGGGAATCGAAGGCCGACTGCCCGCGGAACGCCAGCACCATCTCGTGGCCCAGCGTCGCCAGCGAGCTGTCGGGGTTGCTCCACGAGTCGCCGAACAGCAGCGGTTCGAGGAAGAACGACGCCGAGGTGTTCCAGCGCAGGCGGACCCAGTCGTCCTCGACGCGCAGCCTGCCCAGGCCAGGCAGGTCGTTGGTTTCGCCGCCGTCGAAGGTCCAGTCGACCGCCAGCTCGCCGAAGAGCGACCGCGTCGGCCGACGGTCCTCGACACGGACGCCCGCGGTGCCGATCAGCAGCGACACATCGCTCTCGGTGCTCGCGAGATCGTTGATCACTTCGTACTGCTTTCCGGTGAGCCCCACGAAGGGCTCGACGAAGAGCGACCGGTTCTGGTAGGCGGTGACGATCAGCTCGCCGCCGTAGGTGCCCGTCGTGCCCTCGAGGTCCTGCCCCGCCAGGCCGATGTCGTTCGCCACATACTCGTTGAAGGTGCCAAAGCCCTTGACTCTGGCGAATGTCGTGCCGGGCAGCGGCGCCTCGTACGAGATGAGCCCGCCCCAAGTGTCCTCGAAGCTCGCGGTGACGGCATCGAAGGTGAAGGTATCATCCCGGCCCGTGAGCTGGCGGTGCACGAAGCCCACACGCTGCCGCCATTCGTTGGTCGCGTCGGTGCCGGTGTTGGACACCTGCGCGTAAGCCGTCCAGGGCTTGGACTCGCGAACCAGGTAATCCAGGGCCACGGCGTCTGGGGCGGCCCCCGGCTGCGAGGCCGCCGCGACCGCGATGTCGACCCGCCGACCGGGATGGCGGTTCAGGCGGTAGACATAGTTCTCGAGGACTTCGCGGCGGAGCAGGTCCTCGCGTGCGCCCGGCCGACCGTCCCACGGCTTGGCGGGCGACAGGCGGAGGATCCGCCGGTGAGCCGGGTGGTTGACGGGGTCGGCCGACTCGTCCAGCCGGTCACCGCTGGCGACGGTCCGCAGTTCCTCGACCACGCCCACCCAGATCAGCAGGACCAGGTCGTCCCCCGCGGCCTCCCGCTCGGGTCGCAGGTCACGGCCGGTCTGGGGATCAATCCCGGCGGGGTCGGGCGCAACGAGCACGCCCACGATGCCTCGCCGGTTCATCTCACGGACGACCGCGTCGGCCACGCCGTTGATTGCCTCGGGCGCGATGCCGAGGTCCCGCAGCTCGAGCAGTTCACCCAGCGTGAGCCCCGGGCCGGCGATGCGGACGACAGTCTCCTGCCGGATGGTCACGGGCAGCGTGAGCTCGCGCATCGACTCGATGAGCGGCAGCTCGGGGTGCCGGGTCGCGTATTCGAGCCGCAGGCGGTCGAACGGGTACGCCATCGCGGCGGTGTTCGAGGGCACGGTTTCGAGCGTCGGCGGCCCGTCGTCGACCGGGTCGGGCAGGCCCTTGGGCTCGGCGTCGGGCTCGTCCTCGAGCAGATCGATCGGCGGGGCGTCGGGCTGGCCGGAGGCCACGCCGGCTCCCGTGCCGACAGCAAGGCCCGCGATCGCCAGGATCGCGGCGGACCGAAGGAACCCGACTCGTGCGACTGAACCGCGTGCTTCCTGCATCCGATCCCTCACCGGCTGACTTCGCCGCACTCCCCATCGGCCCGGAACGCCCATGGAGTCGAACATCCGATGCGCCGTCAGCCGGCGGTCGTTGCCCCGATCCCGCCGCGATCGCCCGCGGCGGACGCCGACGCCAGAAAAACAAGTGGCGAGGGGGGGACTTGAACCCCCGACCTCCGGGTTATGAATCCAGCGCTCTAAACCAGCTGAGCTACCTCGCCAGACATCGCTGCCATACTAGCCGACAGCCCAAGCCGCAGCGACGGCCCTCGGCCCGGCCAATCGCTTGCCCACGCCTTACGGCGTCGCCCGCTCCGACGACGCCGGATGGGTTGAGGGCGTCGCCTCAGCGTTGGCCGGCGACGGCATGGGCGGCTCACTCGCCTTGAGCTGGCTCGGCGAGCGGACCTCGCTCCTCACTTCGTCGATCTCGTCGGTCGCGTCCTTCAGCCCACGCTTGAACTCGACGATGCTCTTGCCCAGGCCCCGCCCCACCTCGGGCAGTCGCCGGCCGAAAAGCAACAGCCCAACCAGCAGGATGATCCCGATCTCCAGCGGGCCGAGCGAAGTAAACAATCCGAGCGTGGGCATCAGCGGCCTCCGTCCGTCCGGACGCCGAAGCGGCTCCGGACCGAATCATCTATTCAAGTCGACCCCGCACGAGGGGTCAAACCCGACTTCAAACAGATCAACCGCCGAACGACCTCGCGGATGCATCCACCGCGTTCGAGAGCAGCGTCGCCACCGTGACCGGCCCGACCCCCCCCGGCACGGGCGAGAGCCAGCCCGCCACCCCGCTGACCGCCTCAAAGTCCACATCCCCCACCGTCATCGTGCCCCCGCCCGGCGCATCGACCCGGTTCACGCCCACATCGATCACTACCGCGCCAGGCTTGACCATGTCGGCCTTGATCAGGCCCGGCACGCCCGCCGCCGCGATCAGCGCGTCCGCCTGACGCGTCATCGACGCCACCTCAGGCGTGTGCACATTGCACGAAACCACGGTTGCCTCGGACTTCATCAGCAGCACGGCGAGCGGCTTGCCGACCACATTGCCCGCCCCCACCACCACAGCCAGCTTCCCCCGAAGCTCGATACCCGTCGACTCGATCATCCGCATGGCGGCGAGCGCCGTGCACGGCACAAGACTCGATCGGCCGTAGACAATGTTCCCGATGTTCGCCGGGTTCACGCCCTCGACATCCTTCTCGGGCGCGATCAGCCGCTGCACGCGGTACGCATCCACACCCTCGGGCAGCGGCAGGTGCACCATGATCCCCGAGACCCGGTCGTCCTCGTTCATCAAAAGCACCCGGCCCGCGATATCCTCGTACTTCGCGCCCGATGACAATTCGTGCAGCCGGAACTCGATGCCGAGATCCTCGCACTGCTTGCCCTGGTTCTCGGCGTACAACCGCGCGGCGTTGTCCGCCGAGCCCACAAGCACGGCATCGAGCGTGGGCGTGCGCCCCCGGTCCCGCATGCCGGCGATCCGCTCGCGCAGCGACGCCCGGATCGATTCCGCGAGAGCCCGGCCGTCGATACGCTTGGCTGTCATCGGAACATGCTATGGAGGATCCGCGTGGCCAAGCCGACCAGGGCAGACCGGGAGCGCGTCAGCGAGCTGCGCGACCGCCTCGAGCGGGCGAACCGGGCGTACTACATCGACGCCGAACCGATCATGCCCGATCGGGAGTTCGACGCCCGGCTCGAGGAACTCGCGAAGCTCGAAGCGGAGTTCCCCGAGCTCGACGATCCGAACAGCCCGACCCGCCGCGTCGGCGGCGAGCCGATC
Source organism: Phycisphaerales bacterium (assembly GCA_036751825.1). Lineage (GTDB taxonomy): Bacteria > Planctomycetota > Phycisphaerae > Phycisphaerales > UBA1924 > JANQQZ01. The sequence continues at coordinate 12,202 of DAIOTV010000034.1, read as the reverse complement.
GAGGGCTTCGAGACCGTCGAGCACGCCGTGCCCATGCTGTCGATCGACAACTCGTACGACCGGGACGACATCGAGTCGTGGGTGGCGCGCACGCGCAAGGCGATCGAGTGCGAGGTGAACTTCGTCTGCGACCCCAAGATCGACGGCGTTGCGCTCAACCTCCGCTACGAGCGGGGCTCGCTCGTGCACGCGCTGACGCGGGGCGACGGTCGGCGGGGCGACGACGTGTCGCACGCCGTGCGCACGGTCCGGTCGATCCCGCTCACGCTCGACGGCGCGCCCGATGTGCTCGAGATCCGGGGCGAGGTGTTCATGCCCGAAGCGGAGTTCCTCCGCATCAACGAGCAGCGAGAGGCCGACGGCGACGAGCCCTTCATGAACCCGCGGAACGCGTGCGCGGGCACGCTGAAGAATCAGGACCCGAAGGTTGCCGCGAGCCGGAACCTCGGCTTCCGTGCGCACGGGAGGGGCGAAATCTCGGACGGCTCATTCGCCCAAACCTTCAGCGGCTTTCTCGGGCGGATCGCGGGCCTTGGCCTGCCCACGCCCGACCGGACCTGGGCGTGCGCGTCGGTGGACGACGCGGTGCGGGCGATCGACGAGCTGCGCGAACTCCGCGCCGACCTGCCCTACGCCATCGACGGGCTCGTCATCCGCGTCGATTCCTTCGAGCAGCAGCGCGCACTGGGCGTCACGAGCAAAAGCCCGCGCTGGCTCATCGCGTACAAGTACCCGGCCGAGCGGAAAGTGACGACGCTGACGAGCGTGGACTACCAGGTCGGCAAGACCGGCAAGATCACGCCGAGAGCCGTGATGGAGCCCGTGCTGCTCGCGGGCACGACCGTTCGGCACGCGAGCCTGCACAACTTCGGGCTCGTTCGCCAGAAGGACATCCGCATCGGCGACACCGTCGAGGTCGAGAAGGCGGGCGAGATCATCCCGTATGTGGTCGGACCGGTGACGGACAGGCGGCCCGGGTCGGCGAAGAAGATCGTGCCGCCCGAGCGCTGCCCGGTGTGCGACGGGCCGGTGGAGATCGAGCCGGCCGAGGCGCACGACGAGCCGGAGAAGGAGACGGCCCGTCGGTGCGTGAACCCCGAGTGCCCCGCGCAGCTGCGCGAGAAGCTGATCTGGTTCGCCGGCCGACGGCAGATGGACATCGACGGGCTCGGCGAGTCGACGATCGACCAGATCCTTGCTTCGGACATCCCGCTGCGATCGTTCGCCGACATCTATCGGCTGCACGAGCACAAGGCGGCGCTACTCGCGCTCGACCGCATGGGCGAGAAGAAGCTCGAGAACCTGCTCCAGGGCATCGAGGCCTCGAAGTCACAGGGGCTCGCCCGCGTGCTCAGCGGCATGGGCATCCGGCATGTGGGCGAGGCGACCGCTCGCTCTCTCGCGGGGCTCGCGCCGGACTTGCAGGCCTTGCTCGAGATCGACGAACCGATGCTGCGGCCCAAGACGCTCAAGAAATCGGAGGCCGTCGAGCGCGGCCTGCCCGAGGACACCAAAGACCGTGTCGAGACCGGGCTCGGCCGAGACACGGCGCCGGTCGTCCACGCGTTCCTGCACTCGGACGCCGGCCGGGCGATCTTCGAAGCGCTCCGCGAGGTCGGCGTCGACCTGACAAGCCGGGAGTATCGCCAGACTGACGCGGGGGACTCACCCGTGGCCGGCAAGACCGTTGTTCTCACCGGCACGCTCGAAGCCATGGACCGGGGCGAGGCCAAGGACCGGCTCACGGCGATGGGCGCCAAGGTGACCGGGTCGGTCAGCAAGAACACCGACCTGCTCATCGCCGGCCCGGGCGCCGGGTCCAAGCTCGACAAGGCCAACGAGCTCGGGATCGAGGTATGGGACGAGGCCCGGCTGCTCGAGGTCCTCAACGGGCCGCGGAGCGAGTAGACTCGGGCGATGCACAATGTCGAGTTCAAGGCGGAGCTGCGTGACCCCGACCTCGCGCGGGCCATCGCCCGCCAGCTCGGTGCGACCCACGCCGGCGACCTTCGGCACGTCGATACCTACTACAAGGTGGCATCGGGGCGGCTGAAGCGACGCGAGATCTCGTACGCCGACAACCTCGAGGCACCGCCCGAGATCGAGTACATCTTCTACGACCGCCCCGATCAGACCTCGCAGCGGCTGAGCCACTACGTGATCTACGACGAGGCAACGGCTCGGGAGCGGTTCGGCATCCGCCAGCTGCCCGTGGAGCTGACCGTCGGCAAGATGCGGTGCCTCTTTCTCACGGGCCCGGTGCGGATCCACATCGACGAGGTCGAGGGTCTGGGCTCGTTCATCGAGTTCGAGGCCGTCGTGAGCCGTGCACACCCGGTGCGGAAGTGCCACGAACTGGTCAGCCAGCTCCGCCAGCACTTCAAGCCGGCGATGGGCGAGCCGATCGCCGTCAGCTACGGCGATTTGCAGCGGCTCGAGCAGGAAACGAGCTCGCAGCAGACGGCGGGAGATCCCTTCGGCCTCGACGGAACTTGACGATCCTCGGCAGGCCGGAGGCGAGCTAGACTGCGAGCGGCTGCCACCTTAGCTCAGCTGGTAGAGCAGCGGTTTTGTAAACCGCAGGTCGCCGGTTCGATCCCGGCAGGTGGCTTTCCGAACCGTGCCGGTCCGGCACGGGATCAGTGGTGCCCGTTCCCGTTGCCGAGTCCGCTCAGCGAGACCTTGATGCCCAGCGGCACGACCTTCTGCTGCATGAGGCTTTTGAGCGAGGTTCGGGCGAGCTGCTTGATGGCGGTGTCGGCAAGGTTGTCGAGCTCGCGGTGCAGGGGGCAGAGCGATTCGCAGTGCTCCTCGAGCCCGAGCGGGCAGGCCGTGATCCGCTCGAGCGGGTCGATCGCCTGGACGACATCCAGCAGCGAGAGTTGCGCCGGGTCGCGGGTGAGCCAGAATCCGCCGCTGGGGCCCCGCTGCGACTCGATCAGGCCGGCCTCGGTGAGGGTCTGGAGCACCTTGGACATGTACCGGACGGGCACATGCGTGGCCGCGGCGATCTCTTGCGCCGGGACGCGACGACCCTGTGCCTCGCACAGAAACACCGAGGCTCGGAAGGCGTACTCGGTTGTCTTGCTGAACATGGGGTCGTTCTCCGATTCGGGAACGGGCGCACACCGCACATCGGTGTACGAACCAGTCTAGTCTTAGATATCCGTATCCACAACTCGATTTGCGCCGGCCTTGTCCGGGCAACTATTTCTATAACTATATCGACAACTAGTAGACGATCAATCGTCCTCTGAGTATATTTATCCGATACCAGAGAAATCGAGGGGTGCCACGGGCATCGATGCACATCGCACACACCACAGCGGCACTCGCCGCGGAACGGCCAGGAGAACCCGACCATGGCGGCGGCATCAGCAGAAGCGACTTTCGCCCCCCCATCACAGCCTGAGGGGGCTCTCGACGAATTCTCCTATGACGATCAGATTGTCCGTATGTTTCTCTGGGCCACCCTGATCTGGGCGCTCGTCGGCTTTCTCGCCGGCGTCGTGCTGGCGTTCCAGCTCGCGATGCCCTCGCTGAATTTCCTGCCCGAGATCGCCTTCGGCCGGCTGCGTCCCTTGCACACCAACGCGGCGATCTTCGCCTTTGCGGGCAACGCAATTTTCACGGCGGTCTATTACAGCACACAGCGGCTCTGCAAGACGCGGATGTTCAGCGACACGCTGAGCCGCCTGCACTTCTGGGGCTGGCAGCTGATCATCGTCTCGGCAGCGCTGACGCTTCCCTTCGGCATCACGCAGGGCAAGGAGTACGCCGAGCTTGAGTGGCCCATCGACCTGGCGATCGCCGTGGTGTGGGCCGGGTTCTTCGGCGTGAACTTCATGGGGACGCTGATCAAACGCCGCGAGCGCCACCTCTATGTCGCGATCTGGTTCTACATCGCGAGCCTGGTGACAGTCGCGATCCTGCACATCTTCAACAACATATGGATCCCGGTGGCGGTCGTCGACGTGATCAAGACGGGCGAGCTGTCGAGCTTCAGCAACTCGATGAAGAGCTACCCGGTGTACGCGGGCGTGCAGGACGCGTTCATGCAGTGGTGGTACGGGCACAACGCCGTGGCGTTCTTTCTGACCACGCCCTTCCTCGGGCTGATGTACTACTTCCTGCCCAAGGCCGCGAACCGGCCCGTGTTCAGCTACAAGCTCTCGATCGTGCACTTCTGGTCGCTCGTGTTCATCTACATCTGGGCGGGCCCCCACCACCTGCACTACACGGCCCTCCCGGAGTGGGCCTCGAGCCTCGGCATGGTCTTCAGCCTCATGCTTTGGATGCCCTCGTGGGGCGGCATGATCAACGGCCTGCTCACCCTCCGCGGCGCGTGGCACAAGGTCGCCCAGGACCCCATCCTCAAGTTCTTCGTCGTGGGCGTGACCTTCTACGGCATGTCGACCTTCGAGGGCCCCATGCTCTCGATCAAAACCATCAACAGCCTCAGCCACTACACCGACTGGACCATCGCCCACGTGCACGCCGGCACGCTCGGGTGGAACGGCTTCATGACCTTCGGCATGGTCTACTGGCTCGCCCCGCGGCTGTTCCAGACCGGCAGGATCTACAGCGAGAAGCTCTCGAGCCTGCACTTCTGGATCGGGACCATCGGCATCCTGCTCTACGTGATCAGCATCTACACCGCCGGCATCACGCAGGGCCTGATGTGGCGCGCGTTCGACGACACCGGCAAGCTGGCCTTCCCAGAGTTCATCGAGACCGTGACGCGGCTGATGCCCTTCTACTGGATCCGCGCGATCGGCGGCACGATGTACCTCGTCGCGGCGGGCATCGGCGTGTACAACGTCTACATGACCTGGCGGATGAAGCCGGCGAAGTACGACGTGCCGATCATCCGCGCCGCGAAGCTCAGCAAGGTCTACGACGACGGGCCCGCCCCGAAGAGCCGGCTGAACGCCAACGTCGGCCTGGGCCACGCGGGGGACCGGTTCATGCAGGGCCACTGGCACCGCCGATGGGAACGGCTGCCGGTCCGGTTCACGGTGTACGTGACCATCGCGGTCGCGATCGCGAGCCTGTTCGAGATCATCCCGACCTTCCTGATCCGTTCCAACGTGCCGACGATCGCGAGCGTGAAGCCCTACACGCCGCTCGAGCTCGCCGGCCGCGACATCTACATCGCCGAGGGCTGCTACAACTGCCACTCGCAGATGGTGCGTCCGATCTTCGCCGAGACCAAGCGGTACGGCGACTACAGCAAGCCGGGCGAGTTCGTCTACGACCGCCCGTTCCAGTGGGGCAGCCGGCGCATCGGCCCGGACCTGCACCGCGAGGGCGGCAAGCAGAGCTCGTTCTGGCACTACGCCCACTTCGAGAACCCGCAGCTCTACCAGCAGGGCTCGGTCATGCCGAGCTACAAGCACCTGATCAACCAGGACCTGAACTTCGCCGAGATCGAGGCTCGCGTGCACTCGATGGCGATGCTGGGCGTGCCCTACGGCGATGCGGTGAACCGCTCCGTCGAGATGGCCCGCGCCCAGGCGGCCCAGGTCGCCCAGGAGATCCGCGACCAGGCGACCGACTACGCCCTGGTTGACAACCTTGAGGACAAGAAGGTCGTGGCGCTGATCGCCTACCTCCAGCGCCTCGGCACTGATATCAGCAAGACCGTGACCGAAGAGGACCCGGGCGAAGCCGGCGAGAGCGGCGAAGGGGGCGACTCGTGAGACTGACCGACATCATGAGCCACATGAATCTGGCCATCTGGCCTCAGCTCGGGCTCATCATCTTTCTGATCGTCTTCGCGGCGGTGGTGCTGCGGGCGATGAGCTCGAAGCGGGTGTACAACGACCGCATGTCGGCTCTGCCGCTCGCCGACGACACGGCCACGACAACCAAGACCGGCAACGACGAGGGGACCACACGTGGCGCATGAACCGCAACTGCTCGAGCACGAGTACGACGGGATCCGCGAGTTCGACAACCCGACGCCGGGCTGGTGGCACGCGCTCTTCTTCCTGTTCGTGATCTTCTCGGCGTTCTACCTTGTCATCTCGACCGGCAGCCCGCTGTACGACACGCCCATCCAGAGCCACGACAAGACCAAGCTGGCGTGGATCACGGCGAAGTTCGGCGACATCGGCGAGCTCGAGCCCGACGAGGCGACGCTCGTCCGCTACTACGCCGATCCGAGCGAGGCCTTCGCCGAGAGCTGGATGCCTTACGCCGCGAGCCTCTTCAAGACCAACTGCGTGAGCTGCCACGGCGGGGAGGGCCAGGGCGTCATCGGGCCCAACCTGACCGACGATGCCTACATCGGGGTGACCTCGATCACCGACATCCATTCGATCATTCGGGACGGCGCCGCCGCGGGCGCGATGCCCGCGTGGGGCAACCGGTTCCACCCCAATGAGGTCATCCTGCTGTCAAGCTACGTGGCATCGCTCCGCGGCCAAAACCTGCCGGGCCTGCCGCCCGAGGGAGAGATCGCACCGCCCTGGCCGACGCTCGAGGAGATCGGCGGGCCCGCGCCGCAGACCGATCCCAGCGAAGCGGGCGACCAGGCCAACGCCGGCGCGGAATAGCCGCGCCGAGGCATTCCCAGGAGGAACGCCATGTCAACCGCCCACGCTCAGGACCGCGTGCTCTCAACGCTCAACGCCGACGGGTCGCGCCGCTGGCTCAAGCCCAAGCCGTCGCCGGGCCGCTTTCTCAACGCCCGCCGCGTCGTCGGCTACGCGCTGATCGCGGTCTTCGTCGCGATGCCGCACCTGCGCATCGCCGGCAAGCCGCCGCTGCTGTTCGATCTGCCGTCGCGCGAGTTCACGTTCTTCGGCACCACGCTGTACCCCACCGACACCCTGCTGCTCGCGCTGCTCATGCTGAGCGTGTTCCTGTCGATCTTCTTTCTGACCGCGCTCTTCGGCCGGGTCTGGTGCGGGTGGGCGTGCCCGCAGACCGTGTACCTCGAGCTCGTCTACCGGCCGATCGAGCGTCTGCTCGAGGGCATGCCGGGCCGCAAGGCCAAGCAGGGCGCGTGGCGCAAGCCGCTGCGGTTCCTGATCTACCTCGCGATCTCCTTCGGGCTGGCGAACACGTTCCTCGCCTATTTCGTCGGCACGGACCGGCTGGCCCAGTGGGTGCTGCACGCACCGACGGAACACTGGGGGCCGTTTCTGCTCGTGGTGGCCGTCACGGGCTTGATGATGTTCGACTTCGGGTTCTTCCGCGAGCAGTTGTGCATCGTGGCCTGCCCCTATGGCCGGTTCCAGAGCGTCATGCTGGACCGCAACTCGCTGATCATCAGCTACGACCCGAACCGGGGCGAGCCGCGGGGCCGGAAGAAGCGGGGCCGCAAGGGCTCGGGCGATGTATCGCTCCCGGTGGTCGCCGCCGAACCCGAAGGCGACTGCATCGACTGCCACATGTGCGTCACGACCTGCCCCACCGGCATCGACATCCGCGAGGGGCTGCAGCTCGAGTGCATCAACTGCGCGCAGTGCATCGACGCCTGCGACGCCGTCATGGACAAGATCGGCAAGCCGCGGGGCCTGATCCGCTACGGGTCGCAGGCCAGCGTGCTTGACAAGGCGAAGCAGCGGTTCCTCCGCCCTCGCACCTTGATCTACCCCACGCTCATCCTGGGGCTCGTCACCGCCTTCATCACGCTGCTGGTCACGCGGCAGCCGGCGTTCATCAGCGTGATGCGGGGCCCCGGTGCGCCGTACACCATCGTCGAGGGCAACGTGGTGAACCCGGCGATCATCAAGGTGCAGAACCGATCGGCCGCGCCCGTGACCTACTCGTTTGACATCACCAACGCCGACGGCGGCGTCGACACCGAGATGGGCCCGGTGGTCGTTGAGCCCGGCGACACGATCGAGACGCCCGTCCGCCTGCGCGTGGTCCCGGCCACCTTCGCGCAGTCGCCCGACAGCAAGTTCGCCGCCCAGATCCGCGTCCGCGGTGACGACGGCTTCGAGAAAGTCGTCCAGCACCGCCTGCTCGGACCAGCCAACGGAGTCATCACACGATGAAACGCAACGAATCACCGGCCAAGCGTTCGCTCCGCGAGAGGATGATCTGGCCGGGCATCATCTTCTGGCTCCTCGGCACGAGCTTCTCGCTCATGTCGGTCACGCTGTTCCTCGCCGTGTCCGACCGTTCGTTCGGCGTGGAGGAAGACTACTACGCCAAGGCCGTTTCCTGGGACGCCGACGCCGCCGCGCTCGCCGCGTCGGACGCGCTGGGCTGGGATGCCGAGATCACGCTCGCGCCGACGCTCGATCTCTCGGGCAAGCGGGCCGTGATGGTCGTGCTGACCGATGCCGACGGCAAGGCCGTCGAGGCAACGGCGTCGCCGGTGTTCGCGTTCCACCACACACGCCGGAACGAGACGGTTCACTTCGATCTCAGCCGCATCGGGCCCGGGCGGTACGCCGTCGGCGCCCCGCTGCTGCGCGACGGGCTGTGGCAGCTGCGCCTGCGCTTCACCCGCGGGCACGATGTGTTCTTCAAGACCGTCGATCTCTCGACCTTGTCAGAAGCGGCCTCGGGGTGAACACCGAACTGCTCGCACTCATCGGCACCGTGATCGCCGCCAGCGTGGTCGGCAGCCTGCACTGCGCCGGCATGTGCGGCGCGTTCGTTGCGATGGCGGTCGGCCTCGACCGCTCGGCGTCGCGCCCCCGCCTGCTGCTGGCCTACAACCTGGGCCGGCTCGCGACCTACTCGGCGATCGGCGCGGCGGCGGGCGGGCTCGGGGCTGCGTTCGATTTGGGCGGCCGAGCCCTCGGTCTCCAGCGAGCCGCGATCGGGCTTGCCGCCGCCACCATGATCACCATCGGGCTGATCGGCCTTGCACGGTCGTTCGGGCTGCGGCTGCCCAAAGCGCGCGGCCCGAAATCGCTCGAAACACTGTTCGTCCGGCTGCACGGCGTTGCCGTGAGGCTCACGCCCACCAAGCGGGCCGCGGCGATCGGACTCATGACGGGGCTCCTGCCCTGCGGATGGCTCTACGCGTTTGCCCTGCTCGCCGCCGGCACCGCGCACCCGGTCGCCGGCGCGATCGTCATGGCGGCCTTCTGGCTCGGCACGCTGCCCATCCTGATCACGCTCGGCGCTGGCGTGCGGTCGCTCGCCGGCGCGCTCGGCAGGCACGCGCCGCGCGCCATGTCGGTCGTCATTGTTGCCCTCGGCGTGCTGGCCGCGACCGACCGGGGGAGCAAGACCTTCGCCGAGTTGAGCGACGGCCTGCAGGCGTCGGGAGCGTCCGCGACGTCTGTGCCTTCTGCATCGTCCCAACTCCCCTGCTGCGCGAGCACGCCATGACCACACTGCCCGCCCGCCCGGCGCTCGATCGCCGCACCGGCTCCGATGTCGCCTGCAGCCACTGCAGCCTTCCCGTGCCCGCGGGTCTGGTCGAGCACGCGAGCACCGAGCAGTTCTGCTGCGGCGCCTGCCGGATCGCCTACGCCGCGATCCGCGAGTGCGGCCTGGACGCCTACTACGAGCTGCGCCGGCGACTCGAGGTCGACCCGTCGCCGGCGTCGGCGTCGGGCAGCCGGTTCGCCGAGTTCGACGACCCGGTCTTTGCCGATCGGCACATCCGCCCGATGCCGGACGGTCTGCGCACGTGCGAGCTGTACCTCGAGGGCGTGCACTGCGCCGCGTGCGTGTGGCTGGTCGAGCGTCTGACGCGCGTCGTGCCGGGGGTTGTCGCGGCGAGGCTCGATCTCGGCCGATCGCTGGTGACGCTCGTCTGGGATCCGAACGCGGCGGAGCTGTCGGCCGTGGCTCGGGGCCTCGATCGGCTCGGCTACCGCCCCCACCCGGCGACGCAGCACCACGCGAGGGAGTCGCGGAGGCAGGCCGACCGCGCGGCGCTGATCCGCATCGGGGTTGCCGGCGCCTGCATGGGCAACGTGATGCTGCTCGCCGCCGCGCTGTACTCGGGCATGCTCGACGGGATCGAGGAATCGACGCGGCACGCGTTCCGCCTGCTCTCGGCGGCGATCGGGCTGGTCGCGATTTTCTGGCCCGGCCGGGTGTTTTTCCAGGGCGCCCTGGCGGCGATGCGTGCACGCACCTGGCACCTGGACATGCCCATCGCGATCGCGCTCGGGGCGGGCACGGTCACGGGGGTCTTCTTCGCGATCCGCGGCGAGGGCGAGATCTACTTCGATTCGGTCACGATGCTCGTCTTCCTGCTGCTCTTCGGGCGGTGGCTCCAGGAACGCGGGATGCGCGCCGCCGCCGACTCGATCGATCTCCGCAACGCGCTCACCCCCGCCACCACGCACCGCGTCGATGCGGACGGCACCTGCCGCGATGTGCCCACCGACGCGATCGAGGCCGGCGACACCGTGGAGGTGCGCGTGGGCGAGACCTGCCCGGTCGACGGCGTCATCGTGCGGGGCACGAGCCATATTGACCAGGCCGTGCTGACCGGCGAGCCGCGGCCCATCGCTGTCGGCGTGGGCGACGCCGTGCCGGCGGGCGCTGTGAACACCGCTTCGGTGCTCCGGGTCCGCGCCGAGGCCGTGGGCGTGAACACGCGCATCGGCCGCGTTCTGGAGAGCATCGCGAGGCTGAGCCGGGAGCGGCTGCCGGTGATCGGGCGCGCCGAGCGTGTCGCGAAGCCTTTCGTCGTGACGGTGACGTCGCTCGCGGCCCTGTGCATGCTGATCTGGCTGCACAAGGGCTGGGAGATCGCTCTGGATCACACGACGGCGCTGCTGATCGTCGCGTGCCCGTGCGCGCTCGCGCTCGCGACGCCGCTGGTAACCGCCGTCGCGATCGGCGACGCCGCCAAGCGGGGCCGGCTGATCAAGGGCGCGGATGTGTTCGACCGCATGCGGCTGTGCAACCGCGTGTTCCTTGACAAGACGGGCACGGTGACCCGGGGCCGCTTCGCCGTGCTGTCGATCGCGGGCGACGAGGGGGTTGTCCCGCTCGCCGCCGCGATCGAGCGTGAGACGCCGCACCCGATCGCGATCGCGATCGCCGACCTCGACGGTGCGCTGACGGCCGCCGAGACGACGGTCACCATCGGCCGGGGAGTCGCGGGCGTGATCGAGGGCGTTCGGGTCGCCGTCGGCCAGCGGGCGTTCGTGGAATCGACGGTCGGCACGGCGTGCGGGCACCTGGTGGCGGACGCCGCGGCCGCGACCGGCGCGGGGCACACCGCCGTCTTCGCCGCCGATTCGACGGGCCGGGCCGCCGTGATCGCTCTGGGAGACCAGATCCGAGACGACGCCCCCGCTCTTATCGCCGACCTGCACGCCCGCGGCAAACGGGTGTCGATCCTTTCCGGCGACGACCCGGCGACAGTGCGTCTGATCGCCGCCGGGCTCGGGCTCGAGGAGGCCGACGCCCTTGGCGGCATGTCGCCCGATGGCAAGCTTGCCGCGATCGAGTCGGCGCTCGAAACGGGTCCGGTCGCGATGGTGGGCGATGGCGTCAACGATGCCGCCGCCTTGGCCAAGGCCACATGCGGCATCGCGGTCCACGGCGGGGCCGAGGCCTCCCTCGCCGCCGCCGACGTGTACATCACGGCCGATGATCTCGACCAGATCGTGCAGCTCGCCGACAGCTCGGGCAAGATCGTCTCAGCGGTCAAGACCTGCCTGGCGGTGTCTCTGAGCTACAACATCGCGGCCTCGAGCCTCGCCCTGGCGGGCCTGATGTCGCCCCTGATCGCTGCGTTCCTGATGCCCACGAGCTCGCTGACGGTGGTGCTTCTGGCACTGGGCCTGGGTCGATCCGCGTCCAAGAGGACCCAGGAGCCCGGCCCATGAGCGCCATCTGGATCGTTCTGCCCATGGCCCTGCTGTTTGCGGGCATCGCTGTGGCTGCGTTCATCTGGACGGTCAAATCGGGCCAGCTCGACGATCTGGACACCCCGGCCGTCCGCCCCCTCGTCGACGACGCCGACGGGCCGCCGGCGAATCGCCGTTCCGCCCGGCCGGCCGATCACGCCGGGCCGGATCCGGGCTAAACTGCCCGGTATGCGGGCGTAGCTCAATGGTAGAGCGTCAGCCTTCCAAGCTGAATGTTGACGGTTCGAGTCCGTTCGCCCGCTTTGGAGTTTGACACCCGGTGTCCAAGCCGTTGGAGACCGGCGGGGTGCGGGCGCTATACTCGCGTCCTGACAATTTGATCGCTTGCGGGCGTAGCTCAATTGGATAGAGCACCTGACTACGGATCAGGAGGTTGAGGGTTCGAA
>DAIOTV010000033.1:0-29979 GCA_036751825.1 Phycisphaerales bacterium | reverse complement strand
TGGCCGTGACGCCACCGGCGGTGGAGAACTCGCCTCCCGCGTACAGAGCCGGGCCAGTGCCGTCATCGAACTGAGCCAGGGCAAAGACTGTGGCGTTTACGCCGGTGCCGCCCGGTCCGATCAAGGGCGTCCACGCCAAGCCGTCCCAGCGGGCGATCCGGTTCACTGTAACGCCGCCGGCGGTGGCAAAGGACCCTCCAACATAAACCACAGGACCTGAGAGATCGTCAACGATCGCAAAGGCATTGGCCGGAAAATCGATGGAGCTCAACATTTCGCCCCGTAGACTGGACCACTCGTTGTCGCTCCAGGCTGCGATCGATCGGGCCGATTCCCCGCCTGCAAAGTTAAAGTTACCGCCCACATACAGTACGGCTGGGCCAACCGTTCCATCGATCCCTAAGAGATCCAACACGCTCGCGGTCACACCAGTTTGTGTCGCACCTGGCAGCGATGACCAAGACTGCCCATCCCAACGTGCAATTCGATTGACTGTGATCTGGCCTGCGGTCACAAAGGCTCCGCCGACATACAGATCGGGACCGCTGCCATCGTTGAATACGGTCATGGCCTCAACGGTGCCACTGACGCCGGTGGCTCCCGAATCAGTCAGCGGCGACCACGATGATCCGTTCCAGCGAGCGATCCGGTTGACTGTGACGCCGCCGGCAGTGGAAAAATTGCCACCTACGTGCAGTGCAGGGCCCGCGCCATCATCGAACACCGTCAGGGCTCGGACCATGCCGTTGACCCCCGTACCACCCGGGCCTGACAAGGGCGACCACGATGATCCGTCCCAGCGAGCAATTTGGTTGACTGTTTCGCCCCCGGCTGTTGTGAAGTTTCCCCCTGCATACAGGGCTGGGCCAAAGCCGTCATCGAAAGCCGTCAGGGTATCGACCCTGCCGTTGACGCCGGTGCCTCCCGCGTCTGTCAGCGGCGACCACTCCGATCCATTCCAGCGAGCGAGTCGGTTGACCGTTACCCCCCCAGCGGTGGTGAAGCTTCCCCCTGCGTACAGCGCTGGGCCAGAGCCGTCATCGAAGACTGTCAGGGCTCGGACCAGGCCGCTGACCCCTGTGCCACTTGGGCCAGACAGTGGCGACCACTCGGATCCGTCCCAGCGGGCGATTCCGTTGACCGTCACGCCCCCGGCCGTAGTCAAAGCACCTCCTGCGTACAACGCTGGGCCGGTGCCGTCGTCGAAAACTACGAATGAGAGGATCTCGCCATCCACCCCTTCAGCCAGCGGGGACCAACGAAGCCCATCCCATTGAGCAATGAATGAAGCTTGTTGATCAACAGCAGTGTTGAAGAGGCCACCTGCGATCAGCCGGGGTGGCTCTGGGCCTTCCGCGTCCGAATCAAAGTAAATCATGGCTTGCACAGGACCGTCAAGGCCGGGCAAGCCGCTCCCTTGCAGCCACTCCGGCTCACAGTCCTGTCCGAGCGAGCACACGGCCGGCAGCATCGTCAGCCAGGCGAGCCAGAAAACCCGGAGCACCTTGCCGCAAACCGCCTTATCGGGCTCAGTGGCCGATTGACGGTTCCGGCCATGATCCCAAAGACGGGCGCCGACAATCTGGGCAGAGAAACTCATGGGCAGACTCCCGGGCTGATTCGGTTCTCTGGGGAACTGCGTGAAGCAGCCGAGAGACCGTCAGAATATCCGAGTTGACCGAGATCAGCCAACGCGCTTTCGCTTTCTTCACAGATGAAAGGTGCCCGCGCGATGTGCGTCACGGACGCGCCGCCAGATCAATCTGGGGTCGATTCCTGAAGAGCTCGATGACCGAGTCATCCGCCGCGGCGCCCCGCACCCTGGTCTCGAACCTGGCGAGCAACTGCGGGTCGTTTCGGCGGTCTGCCAGGCACGCGACATGCTGCCGGAGCTCGCCGACCGTGATCGGCGTCGACTGCGGCCGGTGGCCCGCCCAAGCGGCGAACCCTACTAAGAGGCTGCCTACGACGGCCACACCGGCGAGGCGGGCGGCGAGGGCGGGCATCGATCGGCGGCCGGGGTGCTGCTGCGCGTTCATGTGTGGTCTCCTTGGTGTGCAGACGTTGTTCCAAGAGGAACTGCGGTGATCCCGAGACAGGCCGCCAGGTTCCGACCAGCTTGGGACAAAAAGTTGGCGGTGCTGTGAGCGGCCGACGCAATCACGAAGAGCACTTGCTCCTCCGCTGGAACCGGCGCTCGGGAAGGGGTTTCAATTGCCGTACACTTCGACTGAGCAAAGACCGGGGGCCGGCATGGCAGTTCCACAACGCGCGGCGAGGCCGCCTGAACCCGAGCAGGACATCACGGCTCTGCTCGACAACGCCGTCGCGGGCAAATCGGGTGCCGCCGATGAGCTGCTGGACGCCGTGTATCACGTGCTCCACCGGATCGCGGAGTCTCAGGCGCGTCGTGAGGATCGAGGCTCGGACCCAGAGCCGACGGCCCTGGTGAACGAGGCGTTCATCAAGGTGCTGGGGGGGAAAGAGATCGCGTTCGAGAACCGCAGACACATGTACGGCGTGTTCGCGATGGCGATGCGAGAGGTCCTCGTTGATGCCGCGAGGCGCCGGGGGACGCTGAAGCGTCGTCATGTCCGTGAGAATGTGCCGCTCTCCGCGATTGCTTCACCGGCGCCCAAGGAGTTCCGGGATGTGCTTTCGCTGGATGCCGCGTTTTCGCAGCTGGAGCAACTCGACGGCCGCGCCAGCGAGGTTGCTCGATTGAAGTGCTTCGCGGGGCTCACGGACGCGCAGATCGCCGATGTGACCGGATTGAGCGAGCGGACCGTGCAGCGCGAGTGGAGCTTTGCCCGAGCCTTTCTTCGTCGGGCGGTGGCGAAGGAGCCGAGCGGTGGATGAGTCTCGCTTCAACAGGGCAAAGGCGATCTTCATCGAGGCGATGGGTCGTATCGGGTCCGACCTCGACGCGTACCTTGACGAAGCCTGCAGCGACGACATCGAGTTGAGGCGAGAGGTCGAGTCCCTGCTCGAGCACGGTGCAGCGTCTGGCTCCGAGGACGAGACCCATCCGATCGCGCCCGAAGCCATGCCGGCCCGGGGCGGGGCCGCTTCCGGCCATGGGCCAGATCCGTCGTCGATCGGCAAGTATCGCATCATCCGTCGGCTCGGCGCCGGCGGCATGGGCGTGGTGTACAAAGCGCTGCAGGATTACCCTCGCCGCACCGTGGCACTCAAGGTCATCCGCCCGGATCTCTTTCGGGACGCGGTCCTGGATCGGTTTCGGTTCGAGACGGAGGTCTTGGCCAAGCTGCAGCACCCGGCGATCGCGCAGCTGTACGAGCCGGGTGTTGAGGAGGTCGACGGCAGGCAGACGCCGTACTTTGCGATGGAACTGGTGCGAGGACGCCCCCTCAACGAGTACATCGCCGTAAATGATCCGCCTTTGCGCACAAGGCTTGCGCTGATGCAGAAGGTGGCGGCGGCGATCCACTACGCGCACGGCAGGGGGGTGGTGCATCGTGACCTCAAGCCCGCCAACATCGTCGTGTCCGAGGCGGGTGAGCCCAAGATCCTGGACTTTGGTGTTGCGAGAACCACGGACAGCGAGCTGCGCGAGACGCACCTGCAGACTGAGTTCGGTCAGCTCATCGGCACGGTGCCGTACATGTCGCCCGAGCAGGTCGCTGGGGACCCGGATGAGATCGACGCGCGAAGCGATGTGTACTCCCTTGGTGTGATTCTGTATGAGGTGCTTTCGGGTCATCTCCCGTATCAGGTCGACGTGCGTGCGGTCCTGGAGGCGGTCAAGATCATCTGCGAGCGGGAGCCGACAACGCTCTCGAGCATCAGCCGCGTGTTCCGCGGAGATGTCGAGACGATCGTGGCCAAGGCGCTCGCAAAGCAACGCTCGCGCCGTTATCAGTCGGCGAACGAACTCGCGGAGGACATCGGGCGATTCCTGCGCGACGAGCCGATCGTGGCCCGGCCTCCGAGCGTGATGTATCAGCTTCAGAAGTTCTCGAGGCGGCACCGAACCATCGCCTACGGCGCGGTCGCGGCCGGCTGCGCGTTCGCGGTGTCCGGGGTTGTCGTCGCAGTGCTGTGGCGGCAGGCCGATCAGGCGTGGAAGACTGCCGAGCAGCAGCGGGGCATCGCGGAGCAGCGGGCATCGGAGATCGAACTGGCACGGCAAGAGGCCGAGAGCGAGGCTCGCGCGAAATCAGATGCTCTCGATCGGCTCCGCATGGTCTTGGTGAGCTTTCAGGGGCTCGAAGCGGAGGTGCAACGGCTTGTGGGCGCCACCGCCCTGCGCCGGCAGTTCGGGGCGTCGTTGCTCAAGGCCATGGATGGGCTCGCGGACGACCTTCGCGGCGAGCCGTGGGCCCTGGCGATCCTGGCGGAGAGCTACATGCGGCTCGCCGACCTGTCTCGGGTCGATGGCAGCGAGCTGACCTCGGCTCGGTCGGCGGCGGAGTTCGCACGAAGCCTGTTCGAGGGCCTCGCCACGACCGGTTCCGAAGGACGCTCGGAGTTTGCGGCTCGGAGCGTCGAGTGCCGGGCCAGGATTGCGTCCATCAATGTGCAACTCGGCTCGATCACGTTGGGCCGCCGGGCAATCGAGCAAGCCGAGCGAGAGTTTGACGAGCTGTCGCGTGTCGCGGGTGATTCCGGCGGGTCCGAATGGCTCCGAGCCCAGGCTGTCATAGTGGATGTGAAGGCACGCATCGCTGCCGCCAGCGCCGACTTCGACAACGCTCGGGACAGTCTGGCCGAGTCTCGGCGTCTCTGGGCGGAGCTCCTCGCAGCCGCTCCCAGCGCGAGCAACGCTGAGGGGTTGGCGAACGCTCTGCTCGCGTCCGCGGAGCTCGAGCGCGAGGCCGGGGGGCATCAGCTGGCCGATGAGCACTACTCGAACGCGCTGGCAGTAGTGCGGAGATCGCTGGAGCAGTATCCGGCGGACCTGCCCACTCTGGTGCTTCTCGCAGATGCGCTGCTGCGGTACGGCGACTTCCAGGAAACCGTGGCCGGCGGCGGCGACGATGCCGCATCGCTTGACAAGCTGCGCGAGAGGCTGGCGATCGTCGAGGCTGGGCTGCGGGCCGACCCGTCGTTCGACAAGTTCCGAGTGATGCGAATCGAGACATTGGCGTCGATCGCACAGTTGTTGGCTCGCAGCGGCGATGTCGACGCCGCTCGAATGGGGGCTGTGGCATTCTTCGAGGCTACCGACTTGCTCCGGCAGCGGGACCCCTCGGATAGCTTCGCCGTGCGGAAAACCGCGATCGCTCAGATGATCCTTGGCAAGCTGGATCTCTCACTGGCGGATACCGACCAGCAGCGGCAGGCCGAGCATCTGAGATCGGCGGAGGCGAGATTCTCGGATGCTGCCGCGACGTTCGAGTGGCTTCTCGGCAACGCTCCCGAGATGGCCGACTACTGGCGTGACCTCCAGTCGTGTCGCGGAGAACTGTTTGAGATCGCGCGCCGACGCTGGCTGCTTGAGGGCCGACGGGCGGATGATGTCGACCTGCTCCTCCGGGCAGCGGAGGGCGTCGTTGCTTCCACCGAGTCATTGCGAGGGCTTCGCAGTCTGCGAGAATTTGAAGCGCAGTTGGCCGCTCGCACGCTGCGCAATGCGGCGACCATTCTGCTGGCGCGCAGCGAGTACCGGGAAGCGTTGTCGCGGTTTGACCTTGCGGACTCGTATGCGACGCCCGAGTACCTTCATGTCTTCCAACGACGCGCCGTCGCGAGGCTGGGCATGGGCGACGAGGACGGCGCCGTCGCGGAGTGGGTGCGGTCGTTCGGCGGCAAGGATGATGCGCAGCACGTGGAGCCGGCGCAACGGGAGCAGATCATCTCAGAGATCAGCGAGCAGATGCAAGGCTATCTGACGATGATCGTGGAGTAGAGGTGTCTGCGGCACGGTTTGGCTTTCGCCGAGCTGCCTTCTGGTGCAAACCGTCGGGACGGGTGTACACTGCCGGCATGAATCGCATCGCACGCTTTGCCGTCTTTTTCACCGTCATTTCCTCCGTTCCGGTACAGACCGTGTCGGGGCAGGTGGGCGACATCAGCGTGCTCGTTCCGCACGAAACCCCGGACCGGAGGCTGCCGGCCGGGGACGCTGCGATGGGGGCGGCCGGGCCGCGGGGGCTCGTCACTCGCGAGGTGTACCGCGAGCGGCGGCTCCGGCTTCTGCGGCACATGCAGGAGAAGGGCTATTCGGCGGCCGTGATCTTTAACGACGCCCGATCGTCGCCCTCGGGTGGCCCCGATCGCTCGGGGCTCGACTTTTACTATCTGACCGGTATCGAGCACGAGCCAGGAGCCGCGTTGCTGCTCGACCCCGATGCCGACGAGCACGCCGAGTCGCTCTACCTGCCGATGCTTGATGTCGAGGACCATGTGTGGCACGGCGAGCGGGCCGGGCTTGGGCGCGAGCTGGAGCTCAGCACCGGGTTCGCGCGCGTCCGCCGCCTCGGTTCACTCCCGGGTGCGCTCGCCTCGGCGATCCTCACGGGCGAGTCGCAGCAGGCCGTGTTTGTCGGGCCCGTTGTCGGGTACAGCAGCCCGATCCCGACGCAGCTCGAGGTCCTCCGCGACGCGACGGCCCGCATCCCGGGCGCCTCGGTGGCGATGGACCGCGAGATCCTGCCCGCGATGCGGCAGGCCAAGGACGAGCTTGAGATCGAGCTGATCCGTCGCGCCATCGCCAACACCTCCGACGGGCTCCGGGCGGGGATGCGACAGGTTCGGCCCGGCATGACGGAGTTCGAGCTGCGCACCATCATCGAGACCGCTTTCCACGAAGCAGGCTCCCGCCGACTCGCGTTCGGCAGCATCGTCGGCTCCGGGCCCAACTCGTGCGTGCTGCATTACCGCGGCGAGCACGACCATCGCGTGATGCAGGATGGTGACCTCGTGCTGTGCGATGTGGGCGCAGAAATCGAGAACTACGCCGCGGACATCACGCGGACCTTTCCGGTGTCCGGCACCTTCACCGACCGTCAACGCGAGGTCTACGACGTGGTGCTGCGTGCCGCGGACGCGGCGATCGCGGCGGTGCGGCCGGGCATCACCTTCCGCGAACTGAACGACATCGCGCGGGAAGTCGTTGAATCCGCGGGGTACACCGACGACATGAAGCACGGGCTGGGCCACTTCCTGGGGCTGTACGTCCACGACGCGGGAAACTACCACCTGCCGCTGACGGTCGGCACCGTGATCACGATCGAGCCGGGCGTTTACCTGCCCGGCGAAGTGATCGGCATCCGCATCGAGGACGATGTGCTGGTGACCGAAACGGGGTTCGAGGTGCTGTCCGACGCTCTTCCCCGCACCGCGGACGAGATCGAGGCGTTCATGAAGGCGGACCGCTAAACCACTGAAACCGCCGCCGCGATCAGTCGGCGAAGGTCGGCAGGTAGCACTGGCGGCCCGTGCGGGCGTTGTAATCCTGGTGATAGTCCTCGGCCTCGAAGAAGGTCGCGTACTCGTTGATCTCGGTGACGATCGGCTGTCCCTTGAACTTCGGATCATCCGCGGCCTGCTTGACGAACTCGCGGGCGATCTCGAGCTGCTTCTCGTCGGCCGCGAAGATCGCGCTGCGGTACTGTGTGCCGAAGTCGGGCCCCTGCCGGTTCAGCTGGCGCGGATCGTGAACGACGAAGAAAGCATCGAGCAGCTCGCGGTACGAGATCTGCGAGGGGTCGAATGTGATCCGGACGCTCTCGGCGTGGCCGGTTTTGCCGGTGCAGACCTGCTCGTAGGTTGGGTTGTCGACATGGCCGCCCTGATAGCCGCTCACAACATCGATGACGCCGGCCTGCTTCTGGAAGTAGTGTTCGACGCCCCAGAAGCATCCGCCGGCGAGGTACGCGGTTTCGGTGTTGACAGGCTGTGAACGCACGGGAATCTCCGTTCCTTGCTCAAAGAAGTCGAGTGATGCCGAGTTCAGGCAGTAGCGCCGGCCGGTCGAGGTCGGGCCGTCGCCGAAAACGTGTCCGAGGTGGCCGCTGCAGCGGGCGCACTCGATCTCGGTGCGGACCATACCGTGGGAGCGATCTTCCTTGTAGGCGATGTGGTCCTTGTCGACAGCGCGGTCGAAACTGGGCCACCCGGTGCCCGAGTTGAACTTGCTGCCGGATTCGAACAGCGGCAGGCCGCAGAGCTTGCAGCCGTAGAACCCCTCGAGCTTGTTGTCGAGCAGGTTGCCGCAGAATGCCGGCTCCGTGCCGTCGTTGAGCAGCACGCGGCGTTCCTCGTCGCTGAGGGCGGCGGCCAGCTTCTCCACACGCTCGGTGCTCAGCGGTGTGATGTCAAACCCGCTCTTGGAGTAGCGGGGCGCGTCCCCGTCGTCCGAAGCGTCGGCCACCCGCGTGATGATGCCGTATTCCCCCGGTTCATCGAGACCCGCTGAGGTCCGCAGCACCCACATCAACGCGATGATCGTGCAGGCGGAGAGGGCGAAAGCAAGGATGCGTGGAGCCATAAAGGGGGTACTCCGGATCGGGGCGGACCGCGGGGGGAACGCTGTCAGCGCGGATGATATTCGCGTGGTGCGCCTATCCGGACGCATGGTTCACCCCGACGGCGCGGTCGGAACGCCTCCCCGCGGTCGCCGCCGGCTCTGGCGCGGTGCCCGCAGGGCGAGCGTTGAATCGAGTGGTTCGCGTGGTTCGTCTGGCTGGCGTTCGGCCGCGTGTCGGTTGCCGTTGGGCATCGCCGCCAGACAGGACGCTCCGTGCATTGAACTCACGCTTCGTTTGGCACGCGGCGTGGCCGTCTGACGCGTGTGTTCAGCGGCGGCGATCGTCGTTGCCGCGTTCGAGGGGCGGCCTCTTGGCGTGCAGCGGGCGGTGCGCCGCTAGGATGGTTCGATAACACCGGCGCGGGGACCGCGCCCAAGCGGGTCGCAGGATGCAATCAAAGCTCGCAATCTGCTCGACGGAGCCCGAAGGTGTGGGGACGCCCCTCGCGTTTCTCCGCGCGTGCGTGGTGCCCGACGGGTGGGCGCTGGCGACGCCCGATCGGGCCGACCTGATCATCTTTGCCGAGTCGCACCGCGACGACGCGGCGTGCGGCCGGTTCCTGACCCGCGTTCGCGCGCATCCCGTGTTTCGCAGGCATCGATCGCGGTGCGTGGTGCACTGCGGTGCCGACCGCCCGATCCCGCTCGTCCCGGGCTTCTATCCGTCGATTCAAAGGCGATGGCACCATCCGCGATGGACGCGATCGTCGTGCTATCTGGTCGAGGGCAACCCCTTCATCGCCGAGGCCGAGCGCGACGCCGCAGTGACCGACCCGACCGTTCTGGCCAGCTTCGTTGGCGCGTGCCGGGGCAAGCCGGTTCGGCAGCGGCTGCTGGGGCTCTCGTCCGATGTGCTCGACATTCGCGACACGGGCGAAGCGTTCGTCGCGGCGCTTCGGTCGGGGGACACGGCGCGTGTGCGGGACATGAAGCGGTTGTACGTCCGCTCGATCGTTGCGAGCCGATTCGTGCTGTGCCCGCGTGGGACCGGTGCTTCGAGCATCCGGCTGTTCGAGACCATGCGGCTTGGCCGGGTGCCTGTGATCATCGCGGACGACTGGGTGGAACCGGTCGGTCCCGACTGGTCGGCCTGCGCGGTGCGAGTGGGGGAGCAGGAACTGGATTCTTTGGCGGACCGGCTCCGGAGTCTCGCCGGCGAGTCGGAGGCGATGGGCCGCGCCGCACGATCGGCTTGGGAGGCGCACTTCGCCCCGTCGGCACTGCTCGGCCGGCTGGTCGAGCAGGCCAGTTCGCTCATCGGCCAGAGCACCGTCGGGCGGATCCCGGGGCGGGTCCGCGGTGCCGCGAGCGTGGCAAGACGCGAGATCATCACGCTTGAGACCAGGCGGATCCGCTCGGCCTTGCGCAGCGGGCTGGACCGATAGACGACCAGCGGGCCTCGCCGACGCGCTCGGCGAGGCAGATCCGCGTGTCCCGGGATTCCGCAGGCGGTGCGCCAGGCCGGGGCGTCAGGCTTCGACCGCGGACAACGGCGGTCGGGCCGGAACCGGGGCCTTCGAGGTCTGTCCGATGCCCGGGTTGAAGGTGTTGGTCGGATCGAGCCGGCGGTGGAACTCGACCACGGCCTCGTCGGCGGCGTACATGTGACCGAAGTTATGCTCGGCCGGGAACTTTGCCCCCCGTGCGGCGAGGGCGTCCAGCAAAGTCGTCTTCGCGCGCTCCACATCGGTGCCCTTGCGGAAAACATAGACGTTGTGAAACACATGGCACAGGTAGTGCCCGTACGAGAGCGAGAGCACGAGGTCCTTCTGGATCTCATCGGGCAGCGACTCCACCCACTCCGGGTCGCCGCTGCGCAGCGCGATGTCGAGCGCGAGGGCCTCTTCGGTCGATTTCTGGTGCAGGTTCTGGTAGCGGACCCCAGCGCCCGCGGCGCTGAAGCGGTGCAGCAGCGCCGCCCGCTGCTCCTCGTCGGTGCACTCGAAGAACCCGACGCCCTCGGTCAACCCCCAGTCCTCGGCCAGGTACCGCCGGGCCTCGTCGATCGCTTCGTCGGCGGTGTCGAGGATGAGGTAGTGCTCGTAGCGGTCCCGGTAGTCGAGCAGGCGCTTCGGCAGATGCTGCGGGAACAGCTTGCTCGCGTAGTACAGGAAGATGTCAGGAAAGTACCGCGGCAGGAACGGGACCTTATTGAGAAGGTACTCCGCCTTCGCCTTGAGCGCGTAGGCCTTGGGCAGACGCTCGGTGCCGAGATACTTGATCGAGAGCGCGACATCCTTCGCGTACTTCTCGGCGACAGTGAAGGTCGCCTTGTTGAGGTACTCGCACATCTCGGGCAGGTGCTCGAAGCGGGTCAGGATGTGCCGACGGAGGCGGACGAAGTCACGCGGCTCGTTGGTGCCGAGCACGAAGACCTGCTTGCGCTTGGGTGCCGGGAAGGTGTCGACGCGGACGGCGAAGCAGGCGACCTTGCCCGCGCTGCCGCTGACCTCGTAGAGCCGCTTGGGGTCGGCGTTGTAGCGGTTGGGCACGGGTGCGTCGATGTCGCGGATGCGGTTGATGTAGTCGGTGTCGGACGCCGCGCGGTCGTCGCCCTGAAGGTCTTCGTCGCTGAAGTCGCCGGCCTCCAGCTTCGCGAAGATCTGTTCCGGCGTGTCGCCGAGGTTCCGGATGCCAAGGTGATCGATCAGCTCGAGTCTGCCCTCGCTGTTGACCCTGGCGTACAGCGCGAGTTCGGTGTAGGACGAGCCTCGCTTGCAGAGTGCGCCGCCGGCGTTGTTGGCAACGCCGCCGATCACTGTCGCGCCGATGGTTGTCGAGCCCAGCACGGAGTGGGGGACCCGTCCGATTGTTTTCAGTTGTTGCCCGAGTTCGAAGAGCGTGGTGCCGGGGAAGGCGATCGCCTGCCGGCCCTCGCGGACCAGGTGCAGGCCTTTGATCCGGGTCGCGTTGATGATGAGGACGTCTCGGCCGTAGTCGAATCCGCTGGGCGACGATCCCCCGGTGAGCCCGGTCTTGGTGGCCTGCATGATGATGGCGCATTTCGCGTCGACGGCGACCTGGAGCACTCTCCACTGTTCGAGGAGTGTTCCCGGGAAGACGACGGCCTTGGCTCCGCCGTGGCCGTACCGGAACCCGGACCGGTAGTACGAGGTCTCGCGGTCGGATGTGAGCACCTCGTCGTCGCCGACGATCTTGCGGATGCGTTGCACGATGTCTTCCATATTGCTCCCATACACCGGTTGCCCCGGGTCACCCGGCCGAGCCGGACCGAGCCCGGTCGAGCGAGGCCGAACCCGGTCGGCCCGCACTCGCCCCAACGGGCCCATCCTCCTTCGGCGGGCGGGCGGGTGCCCCCGTGCGGCCGACGCCCTCGAGAGCAATCGTTCGCAACCCGATGGCCCCGAGGTTTCACGACCCGCCGGGTTGCGTCCACGCACTCGATCCGGTGAGCAGAATGTTCGCGTCCTGCTCGTGCTTCCGGCGTCACGATTTCCACGCCTAGCCTAGAATCGTTCTAAATGCTTTGCACGAACACACGCGCGAGAGCGGCAGCGCAGCGTCTGTTTCTCGTTGTCCTGGAGACCGCCGAATGACGACCACCGAAGAAGTCGCCCTGATCGCCGAATCGCGGCGGGAATACACCGCCGGGTTCGTGACCGACATCGAGCAGGAGTTCGCCCCGCCCGGCCTCGACGAGAGCACCGTCCGGTTCATCTCGGCCAAGAAGGGCGAGCCGGAATGGCTGCTGGAGTGGCGCCTGAAGGCGTTCCGCCATTGGCAGACCATGAAGGAGCCGGACTGGGTGTTCCTGCCCTACGGGTATCCGCCGGTCGACTACCAGGGCATCAGCTACTACGCCGCCCCGAAAAAGGGCCCGGCGAGCCTCGACGAGGTCGACCCCGCCATTCTCGAGACGTACGCGAAGCTCGGCATCCCGCTGGGCGAGCAGAAGGTGCTGCTCGGGATCGACGACGGCACGCCCGCCGACGCTCGCGAAGGCCGGAAGGTGGCGGTCGATGCGGTGTTCGATTCGGTGTCGATCAAGACGACGTTCCAGGAAGAGCTCGCCGCGGCGGGCGTGATCTTCTGCTCGATCTCCGAGGCCGTCCGCAAGCATCCCGAGCTGGTGAAGAAGCACCTGGGCTCGGTGGTGCCCTACTCGGACAACTTTTTCGCGACGCTGAACAGCGCCGTCTTCAGCGACGGCAGCTTCGTGTACATCCCCAAGGGCGTGAAGTGCCCGATGGAGCTGAGCACCTATTTCCGCATCAACGCGAGGAACACGGGCCAGTTCGAGCGCACGCTGATCATCGCCGACGAGGGCGCCGAGGTGAGCTACCTCGAGGGCTGCACCGCCCCGATGCGCGACGAGAACCAGCTGCACGCCGCGGTTGTCGAGCTTGTTGCGCTCAAGGGCGCGAAGATCAAGTATTCGACGATCCAGAACTGGTACCCCGGCGACGAGAAAGGCAAGGGGGGCATCTACAACTTCGTCACCAAGCGGGGCATCTGCAAGGGCGACGACAGCCACATTTCCTGGACGCAGGTCGAGACCGGCAGCGCGATCACCTGGAAGTACCCCTCGGTCATCCTCAAGGGCGACCGGTCTAAGGGCGAGTTCTACTCCGTCGCTCTGACCAACCTCCGCCAGCAGGCCGACACCGGCACGAAGATGATCCACATCGGCAAGGACACCAAGAGCACCATCATCTCGAAGGGCATCAGCGCCGGCGAGGGCCACAACACCTATCGGGGCCTCGTCCAGATGAACAGCGGTGCCGACAACGCGCACAACTTCACGCAGTGCGACTCGATCCTGATCGGCGACCGCTGCGGTGCCCACACCTTCCCCTATGTCGACATCCGCAACCCGACGGCGACCGCCGAGCACGAGGCCAGCACGACAAAGGTCGCCGAGGACCAGATGTTCTACTGCACGGCGAGAGGCATCAGCGAAGAGGACGCGCTCAGCCTGCTCGTCAACGGCTTCTGCAAAGAGGTCTTCAGCGAACTGCCCATGGAGTTCGCCGTCGAGGCGAACAAGCTGCTGGCCGTCAGCCTCGAGGGCAGTGTCGGCTGACCCCGAGCGCCGCGACCGCTCTCCGAGACCCGTATTCCGATCAATCCCCGCACGCACGACCACGCACGCACGACGAGACCAACCCATGACGACGCCCCTGCTCGAAATCAAGAACCTGCACGTCCGGCTCGAGGAGCAGCCGGAGATCGAGATCCTCCGCGGCATCGATCTGACCATCCAGCCCGGCGAGGTGCACTCGATCATGGGTCCCAACGGGTCGGGCAAGAGCACCCTCGCTCAGGTCCTCTCGGGCAAGGAGGACTACGAGATCACCGAGGGCCAGATCCTCTTCAAGGGCGAGGACCTCTCCGAGATGGGCGCCGACGAGCGGGCGAACGCGGGCGTGTTCCTGGCGTTCCAGTACCCGGTGGAGATCCCGGGCGTCAGCTCGATGCAGTTCCTCAAGGCCGCGGTGAACGCCAAGCGGGCCTTCGAGGGCAAGGAGGAGCTGGACGCGGGCTCATTGATCAAGCACTTCCGCGCCAAGGCCCAGCAGATCAACGTGCCCTTCGAGATGCTCAAGCGCAACGTGAACGAGGGCTTCAGCGGCGGGGAGAAGAAGCGGTTCGAGATCTTCCAGATGGCCGTGCTCGACTCGCTGCTCGGCATCCTCGACGAGTCGGATTCGGGCCTCGACATCGATGCGCTCAAGATCGTCAGCGACGGCGTGAACTCCATGCGCGACGGCAACCGGGGCTTCCTGCTCATCACGCACTACCAGAGGCTGCTGACCTACATCGTGCCCGACCGCGTGCACGTGCTCGTCAACGGGCGGATCGTCAAGAGCGGCGGCAAGGAGCTCGCGCTCGAGCTCGAAGAGCGGGGCTACGCGCCGTTCGGAGTGAACGAAGCCGCTACACAGCCGGTGACGGCGTAACGAGATTGGAGCGCACGACGATGACGACCCTGCTCACCCAGCCCGCCGCGCCCCGGAACGACCTCGACATCCCCGCGTGGGTCCGTGAGATCCGTGACGCCGGCGCTTCGGCCGCCGCTTCGCTCGGCCTGCCGACCACCCGCCTGGAATCCTGGCGCTTCACAGACCTCCGCGCCCTCGACGGCATCGAGTTCGTCGCCCCGGGTCGGCAAGCCCCGACGCTCGCCCCTGCATCGATCCAGCCGTTCGCAATCGAAGAGCTTGAGGTCGCCCGCGTGGTGTTCGTTGACGGCGTGTTCAGCGAGGCGCTCAGCGACACGGCCGGCATCGATCCGGCGCGGGTCATGCTCCTCAGCGATGCCGTGCGCGAGTGCGAGGGCGAGCTGCGAGGCCGTCTCGGCTCGCTCCTGCACACGCCCGGAGACGGGCTCGAGGCGATGAACCAATCGCGTATGGACGACGGCGTGGCTGTGCTCGCTCCCGCGGGTGCCAGGATCGAACGCCCGATCGAGATCCTGTGCGTGAGCACCGGTGAGGGGGAGCCCGTTGCCTGGCACCCTCGGCACATTGTCGTTGCGGGCAAGGGCTCGCAGATCCGCGTGCTCGAGCATTCGGTCAGCCTGGCCGATGACGCGGTGAGCCTGACGAACTCGGCGACCGAAGTGTTCGCGGAGGAAGACGCCAAGGTCGAGCACTACTTCCTCGAGCGCGACAGCCGGTCGGCGTTCAACATCTCGACGCTCGCGACGCACCAGAAGGCTCGTTCGGATGTTCACAGCCACACCGTGCTGCTCGGCGGCCGGCTCGTGCGGAACAATGTGCAGCCCACGCTCGACGGCGAGAACGCGCACTGCCTCATCAACGGCCTCTATGTCGGCGACGGGGACCAGCTGCTCGATAACGCGATGCGGGTTCGCCACGCGGCCCCGAACTGCCAGAGCCGGCAGCACTACAAGGGCATCATGAACGGCAAGAGCCGCGGCGTGTTCACGGGCCGAATCATCGTCGACAAGGCCGGCCAGCAGACCGACGCCGTGCAGTCGAGCCGGGCGATGCTCCTCAGCGAGACCGCCCGCGCTACGGCCCGCCCGCAGCTTGAGATCTACGCCGACGATGTGAAGTGCACCCACGGCGCGACTACGGGCCGGGTCGACGACGAGGCCGTGTTCTACTTCATGAGCCGCGGCCTGAGTGAAGAGGTCGCGCGGGCGATGCTGATCTACGCCTTCGCCGCCGAGGGCTTCGATCGCATGGAGCTTGTGCCCGTCCGCCGGCTGCTCGCTCGCGAGATGATCGCCAAGCTTCCGAAGGCGGCGGGCCTGAGCATCGAGGTCTAGGGTCGCCATGCAGAGCGGAGCGCGCATGAGCCGGTCAACAACGCAACCAGCAGGCGAGGCGGTGACGGCACCCTTCGATGTCGATGCGTTCCGCGCCGAGTTCCCGATCCTGTCGCGCCAGGTGCACGGCAAGCCGCTTGTCTACCTCGACAACGCCGCGACGAAGCACAAGCCGCGTGCGGTCATCGATGCCGTGCAGGCGTTCTACGCGAACAGCAACGCGAACGTGCACCGCGGGCTGCACGCCCTCAGCGAGGAGGCGACCGCCGCCTACGAGTCGGCCCGGGGTGCCTGCGCGCGGTTCGTCGGCTGCGACGATCCCCGCGAGATCGTGTTCACCAGCGGGGCCACGGACGCGCTGAACCTCGTGGCGCACAGCCTTGGCGGGATGACGCTCAAGCCCGGCGACCGGGTGCTGCTGACCGAGATGGAGCACCACTCCAACATCGTGCCCTGGCAGATGGTTGCCGAGCGATGCGGGGCCGAGATCGTCGCCGCGCCGGTGACCGATGCGGGCGAGATCGACATAAACGCGTACGCCTCGCTGCTCGACGAGCGGGTCAAGATTGTGTCGATGGTGGCGGTCTCGAACACGCTCGGAACGGTGAACCCCGTCGCGGAGATGGTCCGGCTTGCGAGGGGCGTCGGGGCGGCGACGGTCGTCGATGCAACCCAGGCCGCGACGGTGCACGCGATCGATGTGCGGGAGCTCGGCTGCGATTTCCTGACCTTTACCGGGCACAAGCTCTTCGGTCCGACCGGCATCGGTGTGCTCTGGGGCCGGCGCGACCGGCTCAACGCGATGCCGCCCTACAAGGGCGGGGGTGAGATGATCACGTCGGTGAAGTTCACGGGCAGCACCTACGCCGAGGCCCCGATGCGGTTCGAGGCCGGCACGCCGAACATCGCCGGCGCCATCGGTCTCGGGGCGGCGATCGAATGGTTCAGCGCGTTCGAGCGTGACGCGATTCACGCGCACGAGCATTCGCTTGTCGAGCACGGCCACGCGAGGCTGAGCGAGATCGAGGGGCTGCGCATCATCGGCACCTCGCCGGGCAAGGCGCCCATCTTCAGCTTCGTGGTTGACTGGGCGCACCCCTACGACATCGGTCCGGTGCTCGATCACCGGGGGATCGCCGTGCGGACGGGGCATCATTGCACCGAGCCGCTGATGGATCGCTTCGGCGTTCCCGCGACGGTGCGGGCGTCGTGCGCCGCCTACACGACTCATGCCGAGATCGACGCGCTTGTTGAGGCGTTGCACGCGGCCAGGCGGCTCCTGGGATGACCGGGTCGTCGCTACCATCGATCGCTGAGATCGAAGAGACCTTTGAGCTCTTCGACGACTGGGAGGACCGCTTCGGCTACCTCATTGATCTCGGCAGGAAGCTGCCCGAGATGCCGGGGGCCGACCGCGTCGAAGCCAACAGGGTGCACGGCTGCCAGGCGTCGGTCTGGCTGACCGCGGCCCTCGACGACGATCAGCGGCTGACGATCCGGGCGGCGAGCGACGCGCACATCGTCAACGGGCTCATCGCCATCATGCTCAGCCTTTTCGACGGGACCACCCCGGCCCAGGCGCGGGCGATCGATGCGAAGGCGGTCGTCGGCCGGCTCGGTCTGGCCGAGCATCTCAGCCCGACACGCCGCAACGGGCTCTGGGCGATGATCGAGCGCATCGGTGCGCTGACCGCCAACGCCTGAGGAGCATCGCATGAACCCGATTCGCATCTTCGATTCCAGCGGCGGCGGGCGTCCCAGAGTTGCCCCGACCGAGACTCCAAACGCCGACACGATCGAGGGACAGATCGTCGAGGCCATCAAGCGGGTGTACGACCCCGAGATCCCCGTCAACCTGTACGACCTGGGCCTCATCTACTCCATCGCCGTCGCCGACACCCATGCCGAGATCCGCATGACGCTGACGAGCCCCGCGTGCCCCGAGGCGCAGACCCTGCCCCGTCTCGTCCGCGCCGCGGCCGAGAGCGTCGAGGCGATCGAGTCGGCCAATGTCGAACTCGTGTGGGAGCCGGCTTGGTCGAAGGACATGATGTGCGACGAAGCCCAGCTCGAGCTCGGCCTGCTGTAGCCTCTTCCCGCAGGCTTCTCGCCTTGTGGTGCGGTTTCCGGACCAACGCGGGGTATGGTCCCATTGCCGACGCCCTGACGGACGGAATTGTTGGCTCGGGCGGCCCCGCATCTCGTACACTAAAGTGCTCGGACGCTCGGCGGGGCTCGGTGCCAATCGTCGGCCGGTGAGGGTGCAGGCATGCCGCCTGCAACGCAGGCCTTGAGGAACGGACGATCGATGAAGAAGATGATCTCAGCCGGAGCGTCGCTGCTGCTGTTCGCCGGGCACGCAGCCGGTCAGTCGGCGAGCGCTGCGTTGAGCGCCTCCGAGACGACCGTGGCGCCGGGCGAGACCGTACGTGTTGAGCTGCTCGTGACCTTCGACGCCGGGAGCGTTGCCCCAGGGCCCTTCGGCGACTCCGGGCTGTTCGGCTTCGCCGGTACGGTCGAGGCAACGGGCCCCGCGGCCGCCGATCTGAACGCCGATGCCGTGGCGATCGATCCGAGGCTCGGTTTCGCTACCGTCGGCCGAACCGCGGCGGCTCCGAGCGTCGTCACGACCGGAGGCGGAACCGGCCTGTCGAACGCGATCGCGTTTTCCCCAGCGACGGGGTTCGCGTTTGATCTCACCATCGATCCGGAGGCCTCGGGGTCGGTTGATCTCGCCTTCGACGGTGCCGTCGTGCTGGTCGTCGGTGATGACCTGGTGACCTTCGCCACCACCCCCGGCGCGAATCAGAGCACGCTCTCGGTGTCGGGTGTGACGCTGACCGTCGCCGATGACCGTCTGTGCGCCGATCAGAACGGCGATGGGCTCGTCACGCCGGCCGACTTCAACGGGTGGATCCTGAACTTCAACGCCGGCGACCAGCGCGCAGACACGAATCAGGACGGATCGGTCACGCCCGCTGACTTCAACGGCTGGATTCTCGCCTTCAACCAGGGTGTCAACGGTCCAACGTGCACGCCCTGACGCTCGCGCGGCACAGCCCGGTTCGCCCGCAGGCACGACACCGCGATGGTGGCTGCCGGCGATCCGGCGGCCCGGAGTTGTGCGATCCACCGTGCATTGGTACCGTGGCGGAGCTTTGTAGGGAGACCGCATGGCCGGCCTAACGCTTACCGATATCTGGAAAACCTACGAGGGCACGACCGAGGTGGTGCGGGGCCTCAACCTCGACATCCCCGATGGCCAGTTCGTGGTGCTGGTCGGCCCATCGGGGTGCGGCAAGTCGACCACGCTCCGCATGATCGCGGGCCTTGAGGAGGTCACCAAGGGTCGCATCCAGATCGGCGGCCGCGATGTGACGCAGGTGCACCCGAAAGACCGCGACATCGCGATGGTGTTCCAGAACTACGCGTTGTACCCGCACATGACCGTCGAGCGCAACATGTCGTTCGCGCTGCGGCTCCGCAAGGTGCCACGCGACGAGATCCAGCGGCGTGTGACCGAGGCGGCCGGCATCCTCGGGATCGAGGAGCTGCTGCACCGCAAGCCGAGGCAGCTCTCGGGCGGGCAGCGTCAACGCGTGGCGGTGGGGCGGGCCATCGTGCGCGAGCCGGCTGCGTTCCTTTTCGATGAGCCGCTGTCGAATCTCGACGCGAAGCTGAGGACCAGCACCCGCGCCGAGCTGAAGGCGCTGCACCGGCGTCTCAAGACAACCACCGTGTACGTCACCCACGATCAGGAAGAGGCCATGACGCTCGGCGACCGGGTGGTGGTGCTGAAGGACGGTGTCATCCAGCAGTCGGGCACGCCGTTTGAGGTCTTCAGCCGCCCCACCAACCTTTTCGTCGCCACCTTCATCGGCACGCCACCCATGAACCTGCTGCACGGGACGATCGGGCGTGACGGTGGCTGCGCGCGATTCGTCGAAAGGGGCCCGGCCGGTGTCTCGCTGGCGCTGCCCGCAAGCCTTGCGGCTTCGGCGGCTGTTCGAGACGGGATGGACGCGGTGCTCGGCGTTCGGCCGCAGTTCCTGAGAGAGCCTGCGGGCGCGCCCGATCCCGACCGGACGGTCAGCGTGGTGCCCTCGGTGATCGAGCCGCTGGGCGATCTCATGGACATGCACGGCAAAACCGCCTCCGGAACGGGCATTGTGGCCCGCGTCCCCGCCCACGAGGGCATGCGCGTCGGCGAGGCGATGCCCATGCAGGTCGATACGGACCGGTTGCTGCTGTTTGCGGCGGACGATGCGGGCGCGAATCTCGAGCTCTGACGAGCGGCTCCCTCCCCCCTCTTTCGTCGGCCTTGTCGGCGCCCGAGCCGCCGCAGGACAAGATGGGCAAACCCGGATGGGCTTTGTGGACCTGCCGCCGGCCCGATCGCGCCCCGGTCCGGGGCCGCGTGCTGTTTCCCGCGCTCCGAAGGTGGCAGAACGCGGCGGCGGGTGAACAATGCGGAAGAGCACAACGTTCATGATCTCATTCCGGAGCCTGCACCAGATGGCGAGCAGACGTATCGCGCTTTCATTGGCCGCTGCCATCGCCGCCTCCGCGGCGAGCGGGCAGGCGCTCACCGATCGACCGTCCGGTGCCCTCGATGGCAAGATCATCTACCTTCACGCGGGCCACGGCTGGACCGCGGACAATCTCGGCTCCGGCAGTTGGACGACGCAGCGGGGCGAAACCTTTGAGATCGTCGAGGACCTGCTCAACCAGGACATGCACACCATCCAGGCGGAGAGCCTCTGGAACGCCGGCGCCACGATCGTGCCCCTCCGGCCGCTGGATCACCAGCCGCTCGAGATCGTGCTCGACAACGACGATGCGGGCGTGACCTTCACCGGCCCGTGGAACGACAGCGTCAGCCCGATCTACTTTGGCAGCCCGGGTGATCTGCCCTACCGGTTCGCGTCGACCGCGCCGACGGAATCCGCGGTCGCACGCTACGAGCCGAGCTTCACGCAGCCGGGCTTCTACCCGGTGTATGCCTGGACACGCGCCGGGTCCGACCGGGTGAACCAGCTCTACCGCATCGTCCACGCCGGCGGCGAAACCGAAATCACCGTCGATCACACCCGGGTCGGCAACGGTCTGGTGTACCTCGGCACCTATCGCTTCGAGCCGGGCCGGGCGCACCGGGTGGAGATCAGCAATCGGTCCGACGAGCCCGGCGTGGTGATTGCGGACATGGTCCGCTTCGGCAACGGGCTCGGCGACATCGATCGCGGCGGCGGCGTAAGCGGGAAGCTGCGCGAAGACGAGGCCGGGCTGTACTGGATCCAGGCCCACCAGGGCGTCGGCATCCCCGACAGCGAGTACCGCGTCAGCAGCAGCGACGGCAGCGCGACGGTGTCGGCGCCCCCGCGCTGGGCGGAACAGATGAACCGGGAGGCATCGGGCACCCTCGCCGACCGGGTCTTTGTGAGCCACCACTCCAACGCCGCCAACGGCACCGCTCGGGGTGTGATTGCGCTCTACAACGGCAACAACAACCCCGCTTCGGAGACGCCCAACCAGTTCCTGCTCGCCTTCACGCTCGCCGACGAGATCAACCAGGACCTTCCGCTCATCGACAGCGGCTTTGAGCACAGCTGGTTCCAGCGATCGACCATCACGCTCGACCGCACGGATTTCGAATTCGGCGAGATCAGCAACACCGTCATCAACGACGAGTTCGACGCAACCATTGTCGAGCGGGGCTTTCACGACAACCAGCTCGACGCCGAACTGCTCCGCGACGCGACCGTGACCGAAGCGATCGCGAGGTCGACCACGCAGGGGCTGGTTCGATTCTTCAACCAGATCGACGGCGGGCAGACCCCCGTGGCCTTCGCGCCGGTTCGCGTCGAAGGCGTCCGCGTGTCAGTCGATGCGGCCGGGCAGGCGACGGTGGCGTGGGACGCTCCCCCGAGCGGCGCGGCGCTCGGCGACGCGGCTTCGGCGTACCGGGTGCAGATCTCCGCCGACGGCCTCGGCTTCGACGCCGGCTTCGAGGTCGCGCAGACCTCGGCGATCGTGGACACGCCCACGGACGGCTCGCCGATCTTCGTGCGGGTCGTGGCGGTCAACGCGGGCGGTTGGTCCCCGCCGTCCGCCGTGGTCGCGGCCGCCCGCGGCACGACTCGCGTGCTGCTCGTCGACGGCTACGACCGTCTCGACCGGCTGATGAACATTCGGCAGCCGTACCTCGGGGGCGAGACGGACCGCGTGCGCGTCCGCAACCAGAACCCTCGCAACAGCGTCGTGCGCGCCGCCCAGGCCCTGCACGATGTCGACCCGGGCGTCCGCATCGAGACCGCGGACAACAGCGCAGTGCTCGCCGGCCAGGTCGCGCTCGCCGGCACCGACGCCGTGTTCTGGATCCTCGGCCAGGAAAGCTTCGGCAGCACGTTCGACGCAGCGGAGCAGCAGATCGCAGCGGGCTTTGTCCAGGCCGGGGGCGACCTGATCGTGACCGGCTCGGACGCGGCGTACGACCTGGTCGCTGTTCTTCTTCAACACCTTCGGCGGCTTCTTCGTGGCCGATGACGCGGGCACGAATCTCGCGATCGGCCGAAGCGGGACGCCGCTGGCAGGGATTGCGATCGAGTTCGACCGCGGGCTGAATGTCGAGACCTACAGCGTGAACAGCCCCGACGTGCTCGGCGCGCTGCCGCAGGCCTCGCCCCTGATCGACTATGTCGCGGGGGTATCGGGTTCGGCGGCGATCGTCCGGCCGGGGCAATCCGGCGAGGGCGACACGGTCCTGCTCGCGATCCCGTTCGAGACCATCCGCCTCCGGGCGACCCGCGAGGCGGTCATGGCGGGACTGCTCGAGGCCGTCGGGCTGTCGATCGATCCGCCCTGTCTCGCCGACACGAACGGCGACGGCATCGCGAGCCCCGCCGACTTCAACGCCTGGATTCTGGCGTTCAACGCGCAGTCGCCTGCGTGTGACCAGAACGCCGACGGCTTCTGCACCCCGTCCGATTTCAACGCGTGGATCCTGAACTTCAACGCGGGCTGCCCGTGACCGGGGCCGTCGTGGCGCCGGCCGCCGCGGACCGCTGGGCGTGCCGCGACGACGCGTGTACGCTCGTGCCGGGACACGGAGGGCGACCGCGTGGATGAGGGCCGGGTGTACGGCGGGATCGACATCGGCGGAACGAAGATCGTCGCCGCGATCGGCCGCGGCGATGGCGAGGTCATCGCGTCCGCGTCTTTCGCGACCGCGAGCGATCCCGACCTTGCGCTCGGCCAGTGCTGGGGCTGGATCGAATCGCAGGCTGACGCGTCGGCGATCGAGTCCGTCGGCGTCGCCTGCCCGGGGCCGTACGACCGCAGCGAAAGACAGATGCTCAACCCGCCGAACATGCCCGGCTGGCACGGCCTGCGCATCGGCGAGTGGTTCGACCGCCGCGTGCCGAAGCCGGTTCGCATCATGAACGACGCCAACGCGGGTGCCTATGCAGAATGGCTCTGGGGCGGGCACGGAACCGCGGGCGTCCTGGTGTTCCTGACGATGTCGACCGGCATGGGCGGGGGCATCGTGCACGAGGGCGTTGTCCTGGAAGGAACGCACGGCTTCGCCGGCGAGATCGGGCGGATCCATCTGGACCGCGAGGGGCCGGTGGGCTTCGGCGAACGGGGCACCGTGGAAGGCTTCCTCAGCGGCCCGGGCATCATCCAGGACGCGGTCTCCGAGCGGCTCGCCTGCGAGCAGCGGGGCGAGCCGTCGGGGCTGATCGGCACGAATCCGCTTGACGTGCGAGCGGTGTGCGGGCTTGCGCGGGCGGGCGACGCCGCGGCGCAGCGGGTCGTCGACCGGGTGAACGCGAGACTCGGACAGCTCCTCGCCGTGCTCGGCAACGTGCTGGAGCCCGATGTCGTCGTGCTCGGCACGATCGCGGCCGCACACCCGGACCTGTTTTTGATGCCAGCACGGCGGGCGGCTCGGGCGGGGATGATCCCGGCGGTTCACGACCGCATGCAAGTGGTCGCGTCGACGCTCGAGGCGCGGGCCGTGAAGCAGGCGCTTGCCGTTGCGGTCCTGGCCGATCGTGGTCACGCGCAGCAGGGCCGAGGGTAGCATGTCAGCCATGTCATCCGTGTCACCGTTCGAGCGGCGAGGGAGCGACCTGTGGGCCGAGGGGATCGCCGTCGAGTCCATCGTCAGCGAGGTTGGCACACCGGTCTTCGTCTATTCGGCGGCATCGCTGCGTGAGGGCGCGCGCCGGGTGCGCTCGGCGTTTGGCGCGATCGGCGCCGAAGTCCGCTACGCGGTCAAGGCAAATTCGAATCTCGCCGTGCTCAGGCTCCTCCGGGCCGAGGGCTGCGGCATGGACGTGGTCTCGGCCGGCGAGCTCTACCGGGCGAGAGCCGCCGGGTGTCCGGGTCGAGAGATCTGCTTCGCCGGCGTCAGCAAAGCCGAGGCCGAGCTGCGGTCTGCGCTGGGGCTGTGCGGGGACGGCGATCCGGTGGGGCTGATCAACGTCGAGTCGCCCAGCGAGCTCGAGCTGCTGGACCGCGTGGCGCGAGAGGCCGGCGTCCGTGCGCCGGTGCTGCTCCGCGTGAATCCCGATGTCGACGCCCGCACACACCGGCACACCACGACGGGCCTGCCGCAGAGCAAGTTCGGCATCGACGCCGACGCGGCGTTCGGGCTTTTCGCCGAGGCGCGGGCGTTTCCGGCTGTTGACATCCTCGGCCTGCACGCGCACATCGGCTCGCCCATCCGGGAGCCCGCGCGGTACGCCGCGGCCGCTCGCCGCCTCACCGAGATCGCCCAGCGGGTGCGAGCCGCGGGGCAGCAGGTCCGGGTGCTCAATCTCGGCGGCGGCTTTGCTCACGCCTACGACGAGGAGCCAGTTGAGCCGCTCGAGGCCTACGCGGAAGCCGCCGGGTCCGCGATCGCCGAGGAGATCGCCCTGGGGACCCGGATCCTTATCGAGCCGGGCCGGGCGATCGCCGCCGGGGCGGGGCTGCTGGTGGTCCGGGCGGTCCATGTGAAGCACAACCCCAAGCGGTCGTTTGCCCTGTGCGACGCGGGCATGAACGCGCTGGCAAGACCCGCGCTGTACGACGCGGTGCATCGCGTCGCACCCGTACGCGTGCGGCAGGGATCACCGGCGGCGATCGATGTGGCCGGCCCGCTGTGCGAGTCGTCGGACTTTCTTGCACGCGACAGGGCGCTGCCGCCGATCGAATCGGGGGATCTCCTGGCCGTGTTCGACGCGGGCGCCTACGGCATGTCGATGGCGTCGAACTACAACGAGCACCCGAAGCCGGCCGAGGTGCTGGTCGACGGCGACCGGTGGCATGTCGTGCGTGAGCGACAGTCGTTCGCGGACATGATCCGCCACGACCGCGTTCCGGAGAGCGAAACCTGAGCGGAGGCGAAGCATGCTGCGACGCGTTGCGAGTTCTGCGGTGGCCATCCTGATCGCCGGCCCGGCGGCGCCCCAGCCCGTCATCGAGGGCGGAACGGCGTCCGAGATCCTCCAAGACCACACGATGCGAGAACACGGGGGCGTGCGGGCCATCGTCGACAATCCGGATCGCCACCGGCTTCAGCTGCTTCTCGGCGAGGTCGTGTCGACACCCGAGGGCCCCGCCCTGCGCCGATCGGGTCATCGGCTCGGCTCCTCGTACTTCTATCCCGCCAGCACCGTCAAGCTCTTCGCGGCGGCCTCGGCGCTCGAGTTGCTCGGCCAGACCGAAGGTGTCGACGCGGCGAGCCCCATGGCGATCTGGCCGCTGGGCGACGCGCAGGGCGAGCCCGAGCGCCTCGACGAGTCGAACCGCGAAGGCGGCGCTATCACCCCGGCCCACGAGATCCGCAAGCTCTTCGTCGTGTCCGACAACCGCGCGTTCAACCGGCTGTACGACCTGGTGGGCCACGAGCGGCTGAACACCTCCGCCCGCGCGGCCGGGCTCGACGGCGTGGTGATCAACCATCGCCTGGCGATCGCTCGAACGGCCGAGGAGAACCGGACGGCACCGCGCATCGAGCTCGGCGGATCCGGCGGCGGCAGCGTTGCGTTTCCTCCCCGCGTCAGCCCGTTGCGACCGGACAACTCGGGGGTGCCCGCGCTCGAGGTCGGAGAGGCCGAGCTCGTGGGCGGTGAACGCCAGGATCGGCCCAAGAGCTTTCTGCACTCGAACCGGGCCGAGTTGCTCGACCTGCAGAACGCGCTCGTGTCCATCGTGCGTCCCGACCTCGACGCCGGCGTGCCCGGGTACGCCCTCGACGATCCGGCGCGTGAGCTGCTGACCGGTGCGATGTCCTGGCTGCCGCGCGAATGCCCGAACCCGCTCTACGACCCGGACACCTACCCGGACGACTGGGTGAAATTCATGCTCGAGGGCGTGCGGCAGGTCGTGCCCGACGAGGCGATCGTCTATGCCAACAAGTCCGGGTTGGCGTACGGGTTCACAACCGAGACCGCGTACATCGAGGACGCTCGCACGGGCCGGGGCGTCTTCGTCGCGGGGACCGTCTACACCAACGCCAACGCAACGCTGAACGACGATCTGTACGAGTACGACCAGCAGGCGATGCCGTTCTGGAGGGCCCTCGGTCGCTCGGTCGCGCGACGAGTGCTGCTCAACGCCGACGGCTGGACGCACGACGCGCATTCGCTCGCCGTTTCGGCTGCGGAGGGTGAAGTCCTCGGAACGTGGACGCTGGAGCCGGACGAGGCGTTCACGCACGCGATCGTGAGCTTCAACGCGAGCGTGCCGCCGGGCGCGGGCGTTCGGGCTGATGTCGCGGTTCCCATGGATGCGGGATGGTCGGAGTGGATGGCGATCGCCGACTGGGGCGAGCCGGTCGACCGGCAGAAGACGCCGAGCCGCTGGGCAGGCGGGCGCGTTGCCATCGACGAGCTGATCGCGGATGCGCCGCTGGATCGCCTCCGCGTGCGTGTGCTGGCCGTGCCGAACGGCGAGGGCGACCTTCCGTCGTTGGAGCGCATCGATGTCGTGGTCAGCCGCCGAGCGCCCGATCGCGTGCTCGACCCGACGCCGGGCGATGCCGTCGCCACAGCGACCCCGTTTCGCGCGTGCGAAATCCGGGACGATGAGGCGCTGGCCTCTCGGCTGTGCAGCCCGACATCGCTGGGGATGCTGCTCGCGCATCGCGGGTCAACGCCCGACTACGGCGAGCTGATCGATCGGGTGTACGACGCGGAGCACGATCTGTACGGCGTGTGGCCCCGCGCGATCCAGGCCGCGTACTCCTACGGCGTGCCCGGCCGGCTTCATCGGTTCGGCGACTGGCGGGAAGTTCGAGCCCACCTGGAGCGGGTCGGCCCGATCGCCCTCAGCCTTCGGGCGGCCGAGGGCGAGGTCCGCGGCATGGACTACGACGCGTCCAACGGGCACCTCATCGTTCTCACCGGTCTGACCGACTCGGGCGACGCGATCGTGCTCGATCCGGCCTTCGGAACACAGAGCGAGGCGAGCCGTGTCTACCCGGCGCACGACCTCAGCGAGGTCTGGCTCCGCCGGGCACGCGGAACGGCCTATGTCCTGCTCGACCGCTCCCGGTAACGCTTACGAGCCCTACACGCGGATGTACCAGCCTCGGCGGTCGAGCCAGCGAACGAACAACCAGCAGCCAGCGATCCACACAACCGCGAACGCCCAGCTGCCCGCGATGGTGTCGACCGCCGTCGTCGGCAGGCGGTCCTCCCGCAGCCAGGCGTACAGGGTGCCGATGATGGTGTTGTCGGGGTCGATCACCGGCAGGGTCCACTTGGTGAAGACGACCTTGAACAGCATCTCGTTGACAAAGTAGATCGCGATTGCGTTGAGGCCGAACGCGCGGAAAAAGGCACGGGCGGCGGGGCGAGACTGGATGAGCCAGCACGTCAGCCCGCCCGCGGCGATGCCGCACGACCAGTTCTGCACCCACTGCGGGGCATCGAGAGCGACCGCCGGAAGGGCGGCGATCACACCCAGCACGCTCGCCGCACGGGCGGCCCGCGGCGCGAGGGGCGGATCCGCATCGAGCAGCAGATACATCAGGCCGAGCAAACCCGCGCCCGTTCCCGCGGCGAGCAGCGCGTAGGACGCGGTGAAGAAGTCCTTGCTCCACGGGTGATGAAGGTTCCAGATCCAGCTCACACCCCACGCGGCGACGCCGACCAGGACGAGCGTCCAGCCGATTCGCGGCGAACGCGCCGCGCCGGTTCGGATGTACCGACCGGTCCACATTCCCATCACACACACCGCCGCGGCGGGCAAGAGATTGAACGCGTTGCACAGCCAGTTGAGCAGAGGCGAATAGGCGACGGCATCGGACAGCGGCAGCGATGGCTCGAGCGCCAGCAGCCGAGACTTGAAGACCTGCTCACCGTTCACGGGGATCGCGCCCGCGGTGTAGCGGTCGCTTGCGATGACGCCGTCGACCGCAAAGTACCACACGCTCGTGCCGTGATCCGGGTGGGGCATGATGCTCAGAACGTACCACTTCAGCGCCAGCACCGCGACGACGAAGGCGGCCTGGGTCCACGCAGGCAGCATGCTGAAGCAGGTGCCGATGAAGTAGGCGCCGGCGATCATCTGAAGAATGTTCCACTTGAAGAACCGGAACTGCCCGGACGTGGCCGCGTCCAGCAGCAGCCCGAGGAAATAGATGATCAGCGATCGGCGGGCCGCGGCGAGCACACGCTGCGCCGGCGACTGCGAATGCCCCCGCCCGCTGCTCATCGAGAAGGGGATCGCGACGCCGGCGATAAAGATGAACCAGGGGAACACAAGGTCCGTGAACGTCGCGCCCTGATCGCCCCCGTTCCAGCCGATGTGAAACATCTGCTCGGGCAGCAGCGAGCGATCCCATGTCATGTTGACAAGGATCATCGCCGAGATGTTGAAGCCGCGGAAAATGTCCAGCGAGAGCAGGCGCTGCCGCGCGGGCTGTTCGAGGGATGGTGGCGTCGCCGCGATCGTCATGCGAGAACCTCGTGTGCGCATCAATTCGCAGCCGACGCGAGCGCGTCGTGCAGGCGGCCGCCATGGTGCGACAGCAGCTCTCGCGCATCGCCCGGGCCCAGGCGCAGGCGGTGCATCACGATCGCGGCCTTCACATCTCGGTCGGCCTCGTCGAGAAGCCGCAGCGAGCTGCTGCGGTCCAGGCCAGTCACTTCCGAAACGATCCGCATCGCCCGGTCGAGCAGCTTGTCGTTGGTCGCGCGCAGATCGACCATAAGATTCTCGTACACGCGGCCATCGCGGATCATGAGTGTGGTCGAGATCGTGTTGAGCACCATCTTCGTCGCCGTCCCGGCCTTCATGCGTGTTGACCCGGTCAGCACCTCCGGACCCGTGTCGACGACGACAAGGTGGTCGCAGCCGGCGGGTGTCGGGACCGGGCTGCACGACAGCATGCCCGTGAGCGGCGGAGTGCGTAGCGTCTTGCAGTAGCGCAGCGCGCCGAGCACATAGGGCGTCGTCCCGCCCGCGGCGATGCCCACCACCGTGTCCAGTTCGTTCAGCATCAGCCTCTCGAGTTCCGGGACAGCACCGTCCGCGTCGTCCTCCATGCCCTCGCTCGACACCCGCAGCGCGCGATCGCCGCCCGCGATCAGCCCGATGACCCGCCCGGGGTCGACCTGAAAGGTTGGCGGCGCTTCGGAAGCATCGAGCACGCCGAGGCGACCCGAGGTGCCCGCTCCGAGATAGACCAGCCTCCCGCCGGCGGTGAATCGCGGGGCCGCGTCTTCGAGCAACGCGACGATCGAGCCCGCCGCGTCCGCAACCGCTCGAGCGACCTCGTGGTCGGCCTCGTTGATCAGCCGCACACACTCGCGCGTGTCCGCAAGATGAAGCGACCGGGTCGCCTCTCGGCGAGCTTCGGTACCCACGAACGATCGGTCAGGCGGGAGCGTCATGGCAGGATCCATTGTCCGTCGCGGCCAACGGTGGCAGCTTCGGTGACCTGTGCGAGCGAAACGGGCACGCCATCGTCGGCGAGCGCACCCAGCACGGCAAAGCCCGCGGCCTCCCGCAGCTGCGTCGGCACACCGAGCACATCAGACTCGAAAACCCGACCCGAATGATGCCGCTCCAGCCCGCGCATCAGGCCGCGGTTGCGGGTGCCACCCCCCGCGACAACGAGCGTCGCGACGTCAACGCGACCGCAGATCACGCGAGCGATCGCATCGCAGGCCGTGGCGAGAGCGTCGGCCGCGGGCAGCGCTGCGGTTGCGTCCACGACCCACGGGGCCTC
>DAIOTV010000032.1:0-30025 GCA_036751825.1 Phycisphaerales bacterium | reverse complement strand
ACGAGCTCCGCTGCATCTTCTGCGGCATGTGCGAAGAGGCCTGCCCCGTCGACGCCATCGAGCTCACGCAGGTCTACGACATCGTCGGCAAAAGTCGTCAGGAAATGATCTTTGACAAAGAGAAGCTCCTGAACGTGTACGACGTGACCATCGAGCAGAAGCCGATGTAACGCGGACTCGGCCCGCCGCGCCGAGAAACGAATATCAAAAAACTTTGGGACCCTGCTGGCACTTCACGGAAGTGGTGGCACCTTGAACGCGTGGACTCGTGGGGACTTGTCCTTGCGCACGCCGCTGGCGTGTGCGAACCGAGTTCGATCGTACCCAAACCGGAGGGGTGCCATGCGTCCGTGCGCTATCAGTATGTCCATGCTTTTCGCGGCCGGAGCGGCCGCTGAACCGAGCGTGACCTTCAGCTTCGCGTCCGATGTCAACAGCGACGGGCCCACCTTCCGCGGCGATGCCGGCGGCGGCGTGGTCGACACCGTCCGCAACCCGCTGGGTCTTCTCGTCGACGACGCGAACGGGCCGCTGCCCACGCTCTCCTTCGACGATACGAAGTTCTACGCCGACTTCCAGCTCACCCACGACTCGTCGATCACCCTCGGAACCGGGCAGATGCTGCACACCTACCGACTCGACGGCAGCTTCCGGTTCGACGCCGTGCAGACCATGTCCGTTGAGATCGAGAACGGTCTGTTCACCGCCCTGGGCGGCGCCGCCACCTGGGGCAGCTCCGCCTCCATCCAGGCGAGCAGCGAGGCCGGCAGCACCGTGACCTACACCTGGGAGCGCGAAAGCTACCCGGCGTACAACCTGTTCACCGGCCTGTCCACCCAGCAGAACACCGACGCCTCCTTCACGCTGACCAACCTGCTGTCGTTCACCGCGTTCGGCACCGAGCCCGGCGTTGACCTCGACCCGCAGAGCTTTCTGCCGAACGAGAAGTGGCAGTCCGAGGGCTCGTACTCCGGGTCCGCCTTCTTCATCCCCGCACCGGCGTCGGTCGCGCTGCTCGGAGCGGGCGGGCTGATCGCCACGCGGCGCCGGCGGTAAGAGAGCCTCCGCCTTCTGCGAGGCCGAAGCGCGAGCGACGCATGTCTCCGTGCTCGAGCTGCCTTGCTTGCGCTCCGGGCTCGTCAACGCCCTTAAGAACGCAGGGTGTTCGCGAGATCGTCGCGCATCCGATCGGCGGCGTCGGTGATGTCCTCCGCGTAGATCACAGACCGGCTCGCGTTGACCAGCACGCCCCGGCCGGGCGTGCTGTCCTGCATCAACAGCGGCGTCAGCTCGGCCGCCGAGCCGCCCTGTGCGCCGTAGCCCGGCACAAGGAAGATCTGCCTCGGCATCAGCACGCGCAGATGCGCCGCTTCGTTCGCCTTGGTCAGGCCCACCACCGCGCCCACATCGCTCATGCCGTGCGCACCGACCGATGACTCTCCGAGCGATCGGGCGAGCTCCGCCATCGCATCGCCCACCACGCCCCCCTCCGCCAGGG
This sequence comes from Phycisphaerales bacterium, assembly GCA_036751825.1. Classification (GTDB taxonomy): domain Bacteria; phylum Planctomycetota; class Phycisphaerae; order Phycisphaerales; family UBA1924; genus JANQQZ01. Next base: position 28,527 of record DAIOTV010000032.1, on the reverse strand, counting down.
ACGTGGACTGGATCGCCCCGCTGTCCGGGTTGCTCGTGCGCACCAGCACGAACACCCCGAGCCCCGCGGCGAGGTAGGGCTCAACCGTGCTCGGCCCCATGTAGGCGTTGATGGTGATGGCGTCGGCGCCGAGCGCCATCGCCGCCGCGGCGTAGTGGTCGGCCGTCGAGCCGATGTCGCCGCGCTTGGCGTCGTACACGACGGGCACGCCCGCGGCCCGCGCGTGGGCGATCGCTTCTTCGAGCGCCCGGAAGCCGGCCGAGCCGAGACGCTCGAAGCAGGCGGACTGCGGCTTGAACGCGGCGGCATACTCGGCCGTGCGATCGATCACACCCCGGCAGAACGCGCTCAAGCGCTCGGCCTCGCCCGAGCCCGTCGCCCAGCCCGGCAGCCGATCGGCGACCGGGTCCAATCCGACACACACCGGCGCGCCGACCGCCTCGATCCGATCAAGCAACCGGTCCACGAACACTGCCTTCGCCATGCCCGAGCCTACGCCGGGCGTACCGTTCGAGACCCATGAACAGCCTCCAGCCCGCCAGCATCGACCTCAAGAAAGACCGTGGCCTGACTATCGAATGGCACGACGGCTCGGCCAGCTACTACTCGATCGCGTACCTCCGCCGCATGTCCCCCTCGGCCGACATGCGCCAGCTCCGCAAGGAGATGGACGCCAACCCGCTGACGGTCCTGCCCGGCGGCGGCTCGTCGGGCCCGGTCGCCGCGACCCATGCCGAGCTCGTGGGCAACTACGCCATCCGCATCCGATTCTCCGACGGGCACTCCACAGGCATCTACAGCTGGGCCTACCTCCGCGAAATCGACCCCGCCCGACAGCAGCCGGGCGAGGGGCCCGACCCGTCGGAGCCGCGGGCGTAAGCACGCGGGCAGGGTTCGCAGGCCCGCGTGCTCACGCCCGTGGCTCTGTTTAGAGGGCTTGCGCGTAACCTGCTCACATGCCCGAAGGCGAGCTCCAACTCACCTCCCCCCTGATCGATGTCCCCGGCATCGGCGACCGCATGGCCCGCGATCTCTCGACGCTCGGGCTGCGGGCCGTGGGCCAGCTCGTCGCCCACCTCCCCCACCGCCACGAGCGCGAGGAGCCCGAAGCGCCCATCGCCGAGCTCGAGCCCGAGACCACCGCGTCGGCGCGGGGCGAGATCACCGCCTGCCGGGTCGCGGGCTTCGGCAAGCGGTCGCGGTTCGAGGCCGTGCTCCACGACGGCACCGCCCGGCTCGACCTGGTCTGGTTCAACGCGCCCTATCTCCGCGGCAAGCTGCACCCGGGCGAGCACATCCGCGTGCAGGGCAAGGTCAAACGCTTCAAGTCCGGCATCCAGATCGCCAACCCGCGCTTCGAGATCATCGATCCCGACGAGGAGGCGTCCAGCAGCGGCGAGACTCGGCTGCGGCCCGTGTACCCGGCGAGCGAGCGCGTCAGCAGCCGGGCGATCGAGCTGGCGGTGCAGCGTGTGCTGCCGATCGCGCTGCCGCTGATCGACGACCACCTGCCCGAGGCGCTGCGGAAGGCCCGCAACCTGCCCTCGCTGCGTGAGGCGTACCGCACGCAGCACCAGCCGCAGGACGAGGACGAGATCGCCGCCAGCCGGCGCCGGCTCGCCTACGACGAGCTGCTGCTCATGCAGCTCGCGGTCGCGATGAAGCGGCACCAGCTCCGCGACACGCAGCGGGCACCGGCGCTCCGATCGAGCGAGGTCGTCCACAAGCGCATCCGCGATCGGTTGCCCTTCGAGCTGACCAAGGCCCAGAGCCGGGTCGTCGGCGAGCTGACCGACGACCTGACGCGCGATGTGCCCACCAACCGCATGATCCAGGGCGATGTGGGCAGCGGCAAGACCATGGTCGCGCTCTACGCGATGCTGCTCGCCGTCGAATCGGGACACCAGGCCGCGATGATGGCCCCCACCGAGATCCTCGCCGAGCAGCACTTCGAGTCGATCACGCGCACGCTCGGCGGCGATGGCCCCAAGGTCGAATTGCTCACCGGCGCGGCGAGCGACGCGGACCGGGCCTCGATCCTCCGAAGGCTGGCCGCGGGCGAGATCGACATGCTCGTGGGCACGCACGCGCTGCTGACCGAGTCGGTGGTCTTCAAGAGCCTGGCGGTCGCGATCATCGACGAGCAGCACCGCTTCGGCGTGCACCAGCGGTCGCAGCTGCGCTCCAAGGGCGAGGGTGAACAAGGACTGACGCCGCATGTGATCGTCATGACCGCCACGCCCATCCCGCGGACGCTCTCGCTCACGCTCTTCGGCGATCTGGACATCTCCACGATCGACCAGCTCCCGCCCGGCCGCCAGCCGATCGAAACCACGACCGCCACGCCCGATGACCGGGCCGAGGTCTACGCGCGGGTGCGATCGGCGATCGAATCGGGCGATCAGGCGTACGTGGTCGTGCCCGCGATCGACGCGAACGACGAGATCGGGCTCGTCGGCGTGCGCGAGGTCCAGCGCGAGCTCGAGTCGAAGCTGCTCGAGGGCGTGCGCATCGCCGCGGTTCATGGCAGGCTTAAGCGGCAGACGCGCGAGCACATCATGGAGCGCTTCCGCCGCGGGCACATCGATGTGCTCGTCGCCACGACCGTGATCGAGGTGGGCGTGGATGTGCCAAACGCCACGGTGATGGTCGTCGAGCAGGCGGACCGGTTCGGGCTGGCTCAGCTGCATCAGCTTCGTGGGCGCGTGGGTCGTGGCAGCAAGCCCTCGTGGTGCTGCCTCGTTTCCGACCCAAAGACGGAGGGCGGGGCGGAACGACTGCGTGTGCTGACAGAATCTCGCGACGGATTTCGAATTTCTGAACGAGATTTTGAGATCCGTGGGCCCGGCGAGATTTTCGGGGCTCGGCAGTCCGGTTTGCCGCCCTTTCGTGTCGCAGATCTCAGGAGGGACACGGAGCTGCTTTCGATCGCCCGGAGGGATGCGCAGGAATGGGTGGAGCGGTCGCCGACGCTCAGCGACCCGAACGAGCAGATCCTTCGCCGAAGGGTCCTGAAGACCCACGGAGCGTGGATCGGGCTCGGCGATGTAGGGTAACGTTCAGTTCCGGGTTGGTATACTGCATCCCGAACACGCACCCGTTCCCGAAGGGAGTCGCACGTGAATCAAGATAAGCTCACCGAGTTGAAACCGATGCACCGGCGTCTGGAGACCGCGCTCGAGGGCAAGACCTATCGGTGGATCTCGCGGGTGACGGGGATCCATCCCGAAACGGTTCGGCGGTACATGCAGGGTCAGTCTCCCAGCATCGACTTTGTGTCGTCGGTGTGCTCGCAGCTCCAGATCAACCCCCAGTGGCTGCTCACGGGCGAGGGCCCGATGCGGCGGGACGAGGTCCGGGCCCATCATCTCGCCGAGGCCGACCCTTCCGAACTCCTCGCCGCCATCGCCGCTACGCTCGATCGGCTGTCCGAGCGTGTTGACCGCTTGGAGCTCTTTGTCCAGCAGCTCGAAACCCACCTGAGCCTTGTGAGCACGGAACCGACAGGGGATGACGCAACGAGATCCGATCACGGGCTCGCCGGACGAGTCGGGGCAGCTCTCGCCCAGCGATCACACGAGGATGCTGATTGAGCTCATGAAGCCGGCGGGCCCCGAGCTGGCCCGCCGCTGGCTGGCGGTGCTGACACTGGTGCCCGAGGGCGACCGCGAAGCCGTCGTCCGAGCGGTGGAGCGGCAGATCCATGCCGAGTTCACCGAGCGTGGCGAGCCCCGGGGGGGCGAGGACGATCCCTCGCCGCCCGGCGATTCGTAGCATGCTGCATGTCTTTCAACGCCGAACTCGCCGAACGTCTTGAGACCATCGCCCGGCTGCTGGAGCTCACCGGCGGCAACCGCTTCCGCGTGAACGCGCTGGCGAAGGCCGCCCGGGTCATCGAGAAAGAGACGCGGGATGTCTCCGCGCTCGACACCAGCGAGCTGCTGGCGATCGACGGCGTCGGCAAGGGCGTCGCCGAGAAGGTCCAGGAGCTCCGCGACTCCGACACGATCGCCGAACTCGACGCGCTGCTCGCCGAGGTGCCCGCCGGCCTGATGGAGGTCATGGAGATCCAGGGGCTCGGACCGAAGACCGTTCGGCAGCTGTGGAAGGACCTGGGCGTCACCGATCGAGCGAGCCTGAAGCGGGTGATCGACGACGGCTCGATCCTCGAACTGCCGCGGATGGGCGCGAAGACCGTCGAGAACATCGCCAGGGCGCTCTCGTTCGCTTCCAAGTCGTCGGCCCGGCTGCCGCTGGGCGTGGCGTGGCCGATTGCGCAGCGGGTCGTGCGCACGCTCGAAGAGGTCAAGGGGGTCCATCGGGCCGAGGCGGCCGGGTCGCTGCGACGCGGGCGGGACACGATCGGCGATCTCGATGTGCTCGTCAGCGCGAAGGATCCCGAGGCCGTCCGCGAGGCGTTCTGCACGATGGAAGGCGTCACCGACATCGTCGCGAGGGGCGAGACCAAGTGCTCGGTTCGCATGACGATCTCGGCGAACACCGGCCGGTGGAACATCGCCAGGGACCTCGAGGGCGGCACCGTCGGCGTCGACCTGCGTCTGGTGCCCGCCGAGGCGTTCGGCGCCGCGCTCATGTACTTCACCGGCTCGAAGGACCACGATGTTCGGCTGCGCGAGCGGGCGATCAAGCGCGGGTACACGCTCAACGAGTACGGGCTGTTCGAGGACGACGGCGAGCCCTCGCCGCAATCCCGCGGCAAGTCACCGGCGGCGAGCAAGGACGAACGCGATGTGTACGCCAAGCTGGATCTGCCGTGGCTCCCGCCCGAGCTGCGCGAAGACCTCGGCGAGCTCGACCTGAAGCGGACGCCCTCCCTGATCGAGGTGGGCGACATCAAGGCGGAGCTGCACGCGCACACGACCGCGTCGGACGGGCGGATGTCGCTCGACGAGCTGGTGCAGGCCGCGATCGACCGCGGCTTTCACACCATCGCGGTGACCGACCACAGCCGATCCAGTGTGCAGGCGAACGGGCTGAGCGTCGAGCGGCTGCGGGAGCAGCGCACGCAGATCGAGGCCGCCCGCGAGCGGTTCGGCAGGGAGATCGCGATCCTGTGCGGATCGGAGGTTGACATCCTCGCCGACGGCTCGCTGGACTATCGCGACGATGTGCTGGCCGAGCTCGATGTGGTCGTCGCCAGCCCGCACGCGGCGCTCACACAAGACGGCAAGACCGCAACCCGGCGCATCCTTCGGGCGATCGAGCACCCGCTCGTGCACATCGTCGGCCACCCGACCGGTCGGCTGATCAACCGCAGGCCCGGGCTGGACCTGGCGATGGACGAGATCATCGCCGCGGCCAAGGAGCACAGCGTGGCGCTCGAGATCAACAGCCACTGGATGCGGCTGGACCTGCGCGACTCGCATGTCCGGGCGGCGGTCGACGCGGGGGCGCTCATCGCCATCGACTGCGATGTGCACGCGCCGGACGACTTCGAGAACCTGCGCTTCGGCATCGCGACCGGCCGGCGGGGCGGGCTGTCGGCCGACGGCTGCGTGAACACCTGGCCGAAGAAGAAGCTCGACGGCTGGCTGCGCTCGAAGCGGTAACGCCACGCCTACCGTACTGTGCTGCGGTCACAGCCCTGTCCACAAGGACGGGACGGCGGTCACGCCGACAAGCGATGTTTGAACGACTCTCTGACGGGTTCAGCGGCGTCTTCCGCAAGCTCTCGGGCCGCGCCGAGATCACCGAAGCCAACGTGCGCGAGGCGATGCAGGACGTCGAGAACGCCCTGCTCGAGGCCGATGTGCATTACGACGTCGCCAAGGCCTTCTGCACGCGCGTGCTCGAGGACGCCATCGGGCAGGAGGTGACCAAGAGCCTCAAGCCCGGGCAGGAGGTCATCGGCATCGTGCACAAGCGGCTCGTGGAGCTGCTGGGCGGCCAACCCGAGGGCGGACCTCAGCCGGCGGGCGGCTCGTCCGGCATCATGCAGGTCAGCCCCGGGCCGACGGTCGTGATGATGTCGGGCCTGCAGGGCTCGGGCAAGACCACGACCTGCGGCAAGCTCGCGGCGATGCTGAAAAAGCAGGGCAAGAAGGTCGTGCTCGCGGCGGCGGACCTGCAGCGGCCCGCGGCGGTGGAGCAGCTGCAGACCGTCGGCGCGCAGGTGCAGGCGGAGATCAAGGGCGCCGGATCGGTCGAGGTGTACGCCGAGCCCGACAAGGTGGCGGCGTACGGCAAGGCGGTCGGCGTCGCGGTGACGGTCTGCCAGAACGCGCTGAAGCACGCGCGGTCGGTCAAGGCCGATGTGCTGATCCTCGACACCGCGGGCCGGCTGCACGTGAACACGGAGCTGATGGACGAGCTCAGCCGCGTGAACAAGACGCTCCAGCCGCACCAGGTCTTCCTCGTCGTCGACGCGATGACCGGGCAGGACGCGGTGAACTCGGCCAAGGCGTTCCACGACCAGCTCGCGATCGACGGCGTGATCCTGACGAAGTTCGACTCGGACACGCGGGGCGGCGCGGCGCTGAGCGTCAAGGAAGTCACCGGCGCGCCGATCCGCTTCATCGGCACCGGCGAGAAGATCGACGCGATCGAGCCCTTCCATGCCGAGCGGATGGCCGGGCGCATCCTGGGCATGGGCGATGTGGTGAGCCTGGTCGAGAAGGCGCAGGAAGAGGTCACCGAGGAGGAAGCCGAGAGCCTTCGGCAGAAGATGGCCCGCGGCGAGATGGGCATGGACGACTTCCTGAAGCAGCTCAAGACGCTGCGGCGGATGGGCCCCATGAAGCAGCTGCTGGGCATGCTGCCGGGCGTGGGGTCGGCGCTCAAGGACGTGAACATCGACGACAAGGAGTTGGACCGTGTCGAGGCGGTGATCAACTCGATGACGGCCGCCGAGCGGCGCAAGCCGGATGTGATCGACAACTCGCGCCGCAAGCGGATCGCCTCCGGCTCGGGCAGCGAGGCGACGCGGGTGAGCCAGCTCGTCAAGCAGTTCGGCATGGTGAACCGGATGAGCAAGCAGATGGCGAGCCTGGGCGGGGCGGGCAAGGCCGAGGCCGTGCGGGCGATGGGCGCCGACGGCATGGGCGGCCTGCTGCCGGGGCTCGGCGGCCTGCCGGGCTTCAACACCAAGGGCTCAACCAAGGGGGGCCCGGGCGGTAAGCGGTTCAAGCAGCGGAAGAAGAAGAGCCGCTGAGCCGACACCGGAGGAAGGTCCATGGATCGTCTGTCGATCGGGTGCGTTCTGGGGATCGCGAGCGTCGTCACGGGTATGGGACTCGCCAGGCTCGAACGGGCCGTCACCGGCGAGCCGGGACCGGCAGTTGTGTCCGCGGCGCTCTCCGCGGACGAGGCCGCGATCGATGCGGTGCTGACCGACCTCTACGCGTGCATCTCGGGCCCGGTCGGCGAGGAGCGCGACTGGGCGACGTTCGATCGCGTGTTCGCCGAGGACGCGCGGATGGCGGCCTGGTTCGAGCAGCTTGATGGATCCGTCGCCCAGATGAAGATGACGCCCGCGGAGTACAAGGAACGCTCCGGCCCGATCCTCGTCGCCTCGGGCTTCTCGGAATCGGAACTCCAGCGCGCTCTCGACATCTACGGCTCGATCGCGCATGCCTTCAGCACCTACCGAGGCGTGTACACCGACGCGCAGGGCGAGGCGCAGATTGTCGAAGGGATCAACAGCATCCAGCTGGTCAAGACGAACGAGGGCTGGAAGGTGCACTCGCTCGTCTGGCAGCAGGCGAGCGAAGGGCTGCCGATCCCCGCGCGGTACCTGCCCGAGGGCGGGTGATCGCGGTCGTCGATCCGATCGTCAGTCCTTCTCAATGGGCAGGAAGTCGGGCTTCTCGCCGCGGGACCACTGCTTGAAGCGGGGCCAGAAGATCTCTTCGAGCAGGATTTTGATGCAGGCGGCGAGCGGTATGGCCAGCAGCAGGCCGTAGACGCCCAGCAGCGCGCCGCCCGCGAGGGTGGCGAAGAGGATGGTTGGCGTGTCCATTCCGGTGCTCTTGCCCTGGATGAGCGGGGTCCAGACATAGTCGTCGAGGGCCTGTCCCACGAAGTAGAAGGCGGTGGGCGCGCCGAGGATCCACCAGATCGAGCCGCGGAAGCCCGTGTGGTTTTCGAGCTGGAGCAGGACGATCGAGATGGGGATGCCGACGAGGGCGGCGTAGGGGACGATCGAGAGCACGGCGACACCGGCGCCCAGCAGCAGCGGCGCGGGCACGCCGATCGTCCAGTAGCCGATGGCGAAGACGAACGACTGGATGAAGGCGATGGTGACGCGTCCGCGGATGAAGCCCGAGACGGCGCCATCGAACCGCTTGAGCAGGTGGACGGTCAGGTCGTGGTTCGACTCGGGGATGAGGCTCTCGCCGAACTTGAGCATCTTTCCATAGTTCGTGCAGACGAAGAAGAAGAAGAAGCAGGTGAGAAACAGGGTGAACGACAGCACGCCGAGGGAGGTGACGAGGCCGATGAAGGACTCGAACGCGCCCGCGCCGGTTCGGACGACGCGCGACGAGATCGCCGCGGCGTTGTTCTCGACGAATGCCACCGCGAGGGTGACCGTCCGCTCCAGATCCGTGGGCTCCTCCAGCTGCTTGATCCGGTCGAGCCGCTCGCGGCGTTCACGCTCGAGACGCTCGGCCAGTGGCTCGGGGCCCTCCCCCACCGGCCCCGCGGCTGCGACCTCGTCCGCATCGGTCTGCGGTTCGGCTCCGGCCGGGGGCCCGGTCGGCGCGAGGTCGGGCTCGCTCTCTGGCCGCGGGTCGGGTTCGGGCGCGATCGCGGGCGGGACGGGCGGGGCCAGCGACTCGGCGTCGCCCTCGGCGTTCGGGTCGGCTGCATCGGCCGCCGGCTCGCCCTCGAGCGGAGCCGCGTCGGCTTCGGTCGGGGTCGCGGTGATGGGTTCGCCGGCGTCCTCGGCGTGCTGCGCCTCGAGCTCGCGGAGGAGCTCGTCCTGCCGAATGCGATCTTTCTCGATCGTTTCGAGCAGCCACTCCCACGGCTGCCCGGTGACGCGGCTCCTGATGCCCTCGTTGCCCCGGTTCTCCTCCTTGATCGCCTCGCGGAAGGCCTGCGCGTCGTCGCGCACCTCGAAGACCATGTCGGTGCCCTGGATCACCGCGTAGGTCCCGCCGACGCCAACGGGGACGATCGTCACGATCGCGATCACGCCGATGATGAACGTCGCCGCCCCCCGCCGGCCGAAGATGTTGTGCCGAACGAGCCACTGCACGAACGGCTCGAACAGATAGGCCAGCGCGATCGCCAAGAGCAGCGGCACCGTCACGATGCTGAGCACATAGCCAAGCCAGACGACGAAGAGCACGCCCGCGATCACGCTGATGTCGCGCAGCGGCTGGATCTGCCACAGGTGGCGGTCGAGCCAGCTCGCGGAGGTGGCGGGAGAGTCCGGTTTGTTCGGGTCGGGTGCGCCCTCGGCCATGGCGACAGGATAGTGGGAACGGGCTCGCCCGTCTTTCGGGGGGAGAACCGCACCGGAGCCGACGGCCTGAAGCCGGCGTCACCGGTTGGTTCGGACAGATCCGGCTTCAGAGAAGTTCGGGGGTCAGATCAGCTCGGCGTCGCTGAAGGCCTCGTCGAAGTCGTACACGCCGACGAAGTCCTCGTAGCTGTCCTCGTCCGTCTTGCGGAGGATGCCCGCGTCGATCAGGGCGAAGACGAGCCGGCCGAAGTCCTCGGTGGTGTGGACGTTCCAGTGCTCGAGGACGGTGCGGGCCAGGGGGCCGTAGCGCTCGATGGCCAGGTCCTTCAGGCCCAGGCAGAGGTCGGCGCCGGAGACATGCCGGGAATCGTCGCCGGCATCGACGGCGGCGGAGGTCCCGGGGCCGTGGATCATTCGCGAGGTGTGGTCGAGCCCCTCGCGGATGAAGTCGAAGACCTGCGGGCTGAACCCGCCGGCCTCGGTCGCCAGTGCCTGCCAGTTGATGGTCGGGATCTCGCTCATCGCTCACGCATCCGCCGGGCCGCCCGGCACACTCCTGGAATCGGCCCGCCGGCCGATGGTCCTTGACAGTCTAGTGCCAAGCCTTACACGCTCAAGGACTTTGGCCCGCTGATGGACCGGGAACCTCTCACGAAGAACCGCAATTCCGCCTTGGCCCATTCCTCAGCGTAATCGACCCCGATCCGTACGCTTGTTCCGATATCGAGTTCGCGGCGTGCGCGGGTTCGGGCGCGTTTCTCGATCCAGATCGCGTCGGAAACCGTCAGATCGATACCCGAGAACCGCCTGTCGATGTCCAAGGCCGCGCACAGCCGCGCCGGGCCCGAGCCGAGCCGGTGATCGGGAAGCGAACCCGGGCTGGATGCCCTCGAACGCTGCTCGCGGATCGATCGCATGCTTTCAGAACCTTCTGTCGGTTCGATCGCCCGGATGAGCACGGCCTGGGGGTCGCCCTCGGTGCTGGCGGCGACATTGAAGCAGCAGTGCATGCCGTAGACCAGGAAGACATAGGCCGTGCCCCCGGGACCGAACATGGGTTCTGTTCTCGGCGTCCTTCGAGCCCCCTTGGAATGGGCGGCCTTGTCGATCGCGCCGAGGTAGGCCTCGGTCTCGACGATGACGCCGGCGAGGCGGGTGGTTCCGATCTTCCGAACGAGCAGGCAGCCGAGCAGTTCACGCGCGAGCTGGTCCGCGGGGATGGAATAGTCCCCTCTGACGAGCCCCCCGCGTGAGCGGGGGGACACGCGTCGGTCCCGCCCGCTCACGCGGGGGGCTCCCATTGGGCGTCCCAGTTGGGCCGCGCGTCCATCACGCGTACGCGTGCAGGCCCGGCAGCAGCAGGTTCACGCCGAAGTAGGTCCACAGCATGATGAAGAACCCGACGACGCTGAGCCACGCGGTGGTGAGGGCCTTGTTCCGGATGCCGGTCATGCGGAGGTGGATGACGACGAGGTAGACGATCCAGGTGACGAGCGCCCAGGTCTCCTTGGGGTCGAAAGCCCACCAGCGTCCCCAGCTGTGGTCGGCCCACCAGGCGCCGAGCAGCGTGCCGACGCCCAGCGTCCAGAACGCGAGCTGGAGCACGGTCATCAGAGCGGTGTCGAGGTCGGCGAGGGTGCGGGCGACGCCCTTGGGCTTGGGCTGGTCATCGGCGGCGTCCTCGGGAAGGTTGCCGAGCGAGGCGGCGGCGAACTGGGTGACCTCGGCGGGGTCCTTGGAGCCCTTGAGCCGGGCCATGTAGTGCGTGCCGAGGTAAAACAGGCTGATGATGAAGCCGAGCGTGATCAGCCCGTAGGACACGAGCACGGTGGTGACGTGGTACTTGAGCAGCACGCTGGTGTTGAGGATGGCGGCCTCGCGCTCGATCGATTCGCCGGGCATGCCCGTCTGGGTCGCGGTCACGAGGACAAGGAAGCCCGTGCCGGCGGTGGCGGCGCCGAAGAGCCACTTGCGTGTCTTGAGCATCGCCGCCAGCCCGATGAGGGAGGCGAAGAAGCTGAGTCCGGTCATCGATTCGAACTGGTTCTGAATGGCGAATCGCTCGGCGATCATGCAGCGGAGCGTGAACCCGATGCCGTGGAGCACGATCGCGGCGATCAGCAGCGTGATGCCGGTGGCGACGAGCCAGCGTCGGCCCGTGCCGAAGGCGAGCATGAGAGCGACGAGCGAGAAGGCGTAGAGCCAGAAGCCCCACTCGAAGGCGTTCGACTTGTTGTAGGCGGTCTCGAGCTTGCGCTTCTGCTCGGGGTACTGAGCGGCGTTGATCGTGGGGAGCAGCTCGGCGAGCTGCGCGACGGCGGCGTTCACCCGGGCGGCATCCTGGGCGCGCCAGGCCTCGCCCAGTTCGCGCGTCAGGGGCATGAGCTCGGGGTGGAGCCCGGCCTCGCCCAGATGGTGCCAGGTGTCGGTGGGCGAATCGGGGGCGACGAGCAGCCAGTTGGCGATCGAGTTCTCGAAGAGCCGCTGCCGACCGTCGAGGTTGTTCAGGGCCTTGCGGTAGGGCTCCTGCGACTCGTACTTCACCCACATCTGGTCGCCGATGCGGACCTTCATGATGGGCGAGATCCGGGTGAGCTTCATCCAGGCCTCGACCTCGTCCTGGTTGTCCGGGAAGGCGGCCTCGAGGAAGGCCCGGCGGAGGGGCAGGTAGCCGATCGTCAGCAGGGGTTTGTCGACGTAGTACGCCGGGTCGATCGCGAGATCGACGAGGGTGAACAGCGGCTCGTGCTTCAGCTTCGGGCGGCCGCGGCCCTCGATGTCCTGGCCGAGATCGAAGTACTGGCTCCGGCCGGTGAGCTGCTGGACGGTCTCGCGGGCGAGCGTGTCCACGATCTTGACCCGGCCGTTGTGGAAGACCGCCAGATCGCGGAGCGGCTCGAGGTCAAGCTGCCCTGCGAACTCGGCCTTGCTCTCGACCGTGCTTTGCGATCGAGAGACCGGCTCGCCGAACGGGTGGATGATCTGGCCCCGCTCGGTGACGAGCTGGGTCTCGGGGTGCTCGTTGCCGGCGATCTGCGCCGTTGCGGCGAGAGCGAACAGGCTTGCAAGGACGGTCAGGAGTCGGGTCATCATGTCGCGGCTCCTACGGGTTCGGGTGTGGATCCGATGTCGAACGACGCTGCCGCCTGCTTCGCTCGGGCGAGCTGCGCCTGGATCTGCTTCTTCTTGCGCTTGACGAGCCAGGGCTTCACATAGAAAGCCCAGGGGATTCCCACGCCCATGAGCACGCCGCCGAGCGCGATCACATGGATGCCCGGGTTGTTGCCGACGCCCAGGATCGTGAAGCGGACGGTCGGTCGATCGAGCACGCCGGCGTCGACCTGGGCCTGGGTTTCTTCCCATCCCGAACGGTCCCAGCCGGCCTGGCTGAACTTGAACTGGGACGGGCTCAGGTGTCCGACGAGTTCGCCTGCGACATTGGCGGCGAGCCCGCGCGAGTCGTTCCAGAGGAACGGCGCCTTGAGCGGGGCGTTGAGCTTGGTGACGTGGTCGTAGGGTTCTTCGAGCGCGGGCTGAGTGCCGGCGGGCTCGACGCGGACGAGCGACTGGTAGTCGCGGGGCGCGCCGCGGTGGTCGTAGGAGATCATCTCGAAGTCGATGAGCCTGAGCTGGAAGCCCGGCAGGTTGAACCACTGCCGGCCGAACATGAGCGAGACGGGCCGACCGTCGGGCAGCGTGACGGTCCGCTGCGAGCCGCCGCGGGTGCCGGCGTCGTGCGCGTAGCGGGCGAAGGGCAGCCAGACGACCTGCGAGAAGCCGTCGTCGGTCGACACTTCCACAGCGATCATCGCGCGGTCGTGCGTGCCGATGAAATCGCCCTCGCGGTCGATGGGCGGCACGGACAGCGGCCGCTCGAGCTCGCGGGCGTTGTCCCACCGCTCGGCGAAGTCGAAGGCGATGCGTTCGATGGGCGTGATGTAGCGCGAGCCGGGCTCGAGGCCGGTCTGCACATCAAGGCCGTCGGAAAAGCGGAAGGCGACATCCATCAGCCCGGTGTCGCTGCGCTCGTTGATGTAGAGCTGGATCTTGGACTGATCGACATACGCGAGCGACAGCCGCTGGTCCGGGTCGCTGCGATCGGGCCGGCCGTCCTCGAGGCTGTTCTCGCCGATGTCCTGGTTCAGCTGGGGGAACCTGTGATAGACCCATCGGCGAACGGTCGTGCCCTCGGGCGAGGTCACGCGGACGATCGTCAGGGCGGAGGTCGCGTCCTGGTAGCCCTCGGTCACGATCGGGAAGGGGGGCTCGGGCAGGACCTCTTCGACGGTAAGCTGCCAGCCGGCGAGCTCGAACGTCCGGCCGGGCCGGTCCGCGGGGATCACCAGCCTTTGGCCGTCGACCTCGGCAAAGACGGCGTGGTTCATGCCCGGGGCCTCGGCGGTGAGCACCGACCAGCGGTCGGCGGGCATGTCGAGGTGGTACTCGACCCCCACCACGCCCGCGTACTCGACCGCGGCGAACGGCGGGTCGTTCGGCAGCATCGCGAAGCCGACGAGTCGGCCGTCGCCGCCCTGCGTCTGCTGGGCCTGCTTGTCGACCAGGTACACCATCCGCAGCGGGTTGCGCACCACGCCGTCGTTGGCCCAGTCGGTCACCGGATCGGCGTAGGTCGCGTAGCCGACGATCCGCAGCCCGACGCCCTCGGGCACGATGCCGACGGCCTGGGCCTTGGCGGTCAGATCGATGTTGAGCGTGCGCCCGGCGTCGCTCGAGACATCGATCGGCGAGCCGAAGTTGAGCGTGCTCTTGGCGGAGCCCTCGACGCCGGCGTCGAGGGCGTAGTCGTTGTACCGCGGCAGCGTGCCCGCCAGCGGGAGCTGACGCCAGCCGCGACCATCGAAGACCAAGAGGGCCGGGTCTTCGCGGTCGTAGAAGATCTGCTGCGCGGCGCCGAGCAGTTGCCCCGAGCCGCGGTCGCCCGCGAGCAGGATGGTGTCGCCCTCCTGCTTGAAGACCTGGTAGTAGATCGAGCCAAGGGCGATGGTGACGATGCCGGTGTGCACGGTGAGCACGCCGATGTTGGGTAAGGTGAACTCGATGCGTCGGATCGTGGCGACGACCATGTTGATGACGAACAGGCCGAGCATGGCCTGCATGGGCCACCAGGCGTAGAACTCGAGCTCGGTCATCTCGAAGGGGGGGAGCCTTCGGAGCGTGGTGTTGCGGTAGGTCTCGACGAACTCGGGGAAGAGCCGGAGGCCCGTGCCATAGGCCGGGTCGAAGTGGATCGCGGGCCAGACGAGCGTCGACCAGAGCAGCACGCCGATGGTGCCGCCGCCGATGAGCCCGGCGAGCGTCAGCCCGAACCGGGGCAGGCGGGACTTGACGAGCCGCCGCGCCGGGACCGCGAAGATCGCCGCCACGAGCCCGGCGGCGAGCACGAGCGAGGCGATGTACACCAGCCAGGTCAGGCCCAGCGCAAGCAGGCCGATCGGCACGCTCGCAAAGATCGAATAGATCGTCACGCCGACGAGCAGGATCACGGCCAGCGTGATCGTGCTGAGCGAGTGCAAGACGAGACGGATCGGCGTCAGCGCACCGGTCAGGTTCTCACGGTCCCAGGCCTGAACTCGACGCCACTTGGCGCTCATGCACGCTCCATCTCGCTGCTGAGGCGGCCAAAGCGGCCGCCCGCATTCCTGTCAAACTGGAACGATTCTAGTCAAGCACGATCTGCGGGGCGGTGTCGGACGCGACGATCGCGACCGCTGGATTCGGGATGTTCGCGTCCTCCACCGGCAAGGCGACGACGCCCAGCGGCCGGGCTTCCGGAGCGAGGCGGGCCGCCGACGCGCCGAGACCGAGGACACCAGTTCCATTGATCGTCGCCATGCTGATCAGGGTCATCGGGTCGGTGCCGTCGCGGCGGTGAAGGAAACGGATCTCGTCCAGAGGCGAGAGGCGATCCGTACCGACCGGCAGGCTCGCGATCGAGTCCGTGCCGATCGCGACGGTCAGCCCCGCCGCCAGCATGTCGCGGTAGCGGTGCGGCCCGAAGTGCCCTTCGGCGCCGAAGTACGCGCTCGCGCGGGGGCAGTACACCACGGGGGTCTGCCCGTTGATCAGCCGATCGAGGTCGGCGTCGCTGCACTGGTTGGCGTGCACGGCGATCGTTCCGGTCCGCGCGAGCACGGCGTGAAGGTGCTCGATGGGCGACCGCCCTCTCCCGAACTCGGCGGCGACGCCGTCGGTCCAGAGTCCGAGGCCTTCGAGCAGCTCGCGCTGCGGGCCGCGGGCGTGGGCGACAAAGTCGCGCTCTTCGGGCGATTCGGCGAGGTGCGTCATGGTGGGCACGCCGAGCCGCCGGGCGACCTCGAGCGCCCGCCGGAAGGCCGATCTCGACACCGTGTTTGGCGCGTGCGGCTGGAGCCCCAGGCGGTGCCGACCGGTGAACCGCGCGTGGCTTTCCTCGACTAGGTCGGTCGCATGGGCCAGACGCTCGCGCTCGGTCGGCCCGATGGCGAAGAACTCAACGAAGCTGACCCCGGCAAGCCCGGTTCGGCGCAGGGCCTCGGCGGCGACCAGGCTGGCGGCGCCCCGCACCGCGCCGCAGATGTCCCCCACCGCGACCACGCCGCCCGCCCGGCTCATGGCGGCACCCATCGTTACCGAGGCCTCGATCGCGACCGGGTCGGTCGGGCGATCGGCCCGGATCCGGTTGATCCAGCCGACGAAGCCGTCGGTCAGGTTGTGCGGCACAGGCCCGATAACCGTGAGGTCGAGGTGCGTGTGGGCGTTGATCAGCCCCGGCATGAGCACGGCGTCGGTTCGGTCGAGGCTCTGGGCTGTGGCGGCGGCGGCGTGGCGCGCGACATGGTCGGCGTTGCCGGCGGCGAGGACGCGCAGGCCGCCATCGGTGTGCTCGACGAGCAGCGCGGCGGGTCGCTGGCGGCTGCCCGCAACCGACAGACGCCCGTCGCAGAGGCCGAGGCTGCGGATCAGCGTGTGGCGTGCGTTTGACACCGGGAATGATGGCACGCCGCGGAGCGTGAGGCGAGCCGGGCTGGTATCCTGTCCCACCGGCGCGTGCGAGCTTCGGCGAGCCCGGTGGATGGACTCACAGAGCAGGCGCGAACGGATCGGGCCGATGCGTGCCGGGGGACCCGGCGACGCCGACGGAGCGTCGGCGAGAAAGCTTCGAAGGAGTGTGTGATGGTCAAGCGTGCAACAAGCAGTCTCGTTGGTGGTGCGGTGGTCCTGATGGCGCTCGGCGGCTGCGTCAACCAGCAGCAGTACGACCAGCTGCAGGACGCCTACGACGCGCAGCGCGATCAGAACACCAATCTCGCACGCGAGAACGAGATGCTGCAGGACACCATCGACCTGATGCGCGGCAGCAACACGCAGACCGAGGGCACGCTCGGCGATCTCCAGCGGCAGAACCAGGAGCTCCGCTCGCAGCTCGCCAGGTCGAACGAGATGCTGGCGTCGATCGACACCGACCTCCGCACGCTCCGGCTCGTCGACGCCGAGTTTGACCAGGCGCTGCGCGACCTCGCCGCCCGCTACTCCAACGTCATCGTCTACGACCCCGAGCTCGGCATGCTGCGGTTCCGCAGCGACCTGACCTTCAACTCGGGCTCGGACCAGGTGCGCGACAACGCCCGCCAGACGCTTTCCGCCCTCGCCGATGTGATCAAGAACAACACCAACGCCAGCTACACGCTGCAGATCGTCGGGCACACCGACTCGGAGCCCATCAGCTCGGGGACGGCCCAGCGTCACCCGACCAACACGCACCTGTCCGTGCACCGGGCGATCGCGGTGAAGCAGACGCTCACCTCGCTGGGCGTGCCCGCCGAGCGGGTGCTGGTCGCGGGCTGGGGCGAGTTCCGCCCGGCGGTGCCCAACAGCCCGAGCGGGAACACGCCGCAGAACCGCCGGGTCGAGATCTTCTTCAAGCCCGACGAGGGCTCGTTCTCGACGGCCGACGTTGCGCCCGCCGGCAACGACCCCGCCGGCTCGTTCACCGAGCCGACGAAGTAACCCGCGTCCGCTTCCGGAACCATCGCTATCACCACGACCGACGCTAGCCAGCCGTTGACCGTTCGCGCCGTCGGGCGTGTCGGCGCGGGCGTGGTCGCCGCGATCGCCGCCTTCGGCCGATTCGTCGACTTCGGGTTCGAGACCGTCCGCGGCTTCGGGTCGCTCGGCGCGTGGGCGCGGTGGGACCGGCTGGGCCGGCAGCTGTTCTTCATCGGCACGCTGAGCGTGCCGGTGCTGGCGATCACGGGCGCGTTCATCGGCATGATCCTCGCCATCGAGGGGTACATGCAGTTCGCGCAGATCGGCCAGCAGGCCCGGCTCGGCGGCGTGATCAACATCAGCCTGACCAAGCAGATCGGTCCCGTGCTGGCGGCGGTCATCCTCGCCGGCCGCGTCGGCTGCTCGCTGACGGCCGAGCTCGGCTCGATGCGCGTCACCGAGCAGCTCGATGCCATGCGGGCGCTCGGCAGCGATCCCGTGCGCGTGCTCGTCTGCCCGCGCGTCGCGGCGTGCGTGCTCATGATCCCGCTGCTCGTCACGGTCTCCAACGCCTGCGGCGTCGTCGGCGGCTGGTTCGTCACCACCAAGATCTACGACGCCAACAGCGACCAGTTCTGGCAGTACTCGGCCGCCCTGGTCACCTGGTTCGACCTCTTCAACGGCATCTTCAAGAGCCTGATCTTCGGCTTCGCGATCGGCCTGATCTCGTGCTACAAGGGCTTCACCTGCAAGCCCGGCGCCGAGGGCGTGGGCAAGGCGACGACGGACTCGTTCGTGACCAGCTTCATCGTGATCATCGCGCTGAACCTGGTGCTCGCGAAGTTTCTCAACGATGTCGACCTGTGGCGGAACGGCGGCGTGCTGAGAGCGGTGTTCGCCTAGACGCGGTCAGCTCGTGGCGGGCGGCAGGCGGCGGTCTTCGCGGCGCGGCGCGACCAGGAAGGCCAACGCGACCGCGCCCACGACAGCCGAAAAACCGACGGCCGCGTGCGTCCACCCGAAGTCACGCACGGCGTCGTTGGTGAACTGCGGCTTCGGGCCGCGACGCCTGGGCATCGTCTGCAGCGCCGCGTCGAACTGCCAGGTGCCCTGCTCGAGCTCGCCCGGCTTGGCGGCGTGGCCCGATCGGCCTGAGGGGTAGGCCAGGTTCTCGTGCACGATCGTGCCGTCGGTCTTCAGCTCGTAGAAGTCGAAGGTCCAGTCCTTCGCCCAGACCTCGCCCCAGGTCGACGCGTCGGCCCCCGGCGGCGGCACGCGGCGGACGATGACGAGGCGGTCGTCGATCGTGTTGTTTTCGATGGCTGTCTGCACCTGATCCAGCGTCATGCCTCGGGCGAGCGCGAAGCGGAAGACACGCAGCCACTCCTCGTGCCGCTCGAGCGTCTGGAGATCGTCCACGCCGCCTGGAACCGTCTCGTTCAGCACCAGCACCTGGTCGCCGAAGCGGACCTCGACGCGGTCCTTGCCGCTGGTCAGCGGATCGTCGTCCAGCGTGCGGATCTGCACGGGGATGCCCCCGAACGAGAACGAGGTCTGGTCCACGGGCTGGAAGAAGGCCTTCGGCCGAAGCTCGGATTCGTTGAACCTCGCGATCCGCTGCGCCATGAAGTAGCTGCTGACGACAAACGACGCGAGCGAGACGACGAAGAAGGCGAACGCGATGGGGCGTTTGGTCACCGGCATGGTCAGACCCCGATCAGATTGGGAGCGCGGCCCGGTCGTGCCTCGCGACCGGTCCCGCGCCACAGGCGTTGTGTTGACGCCCTCGGACCGGATTCAGACTAGCGGTCCGATGCACCCGAGTCCGCCGACGCGTCTTTCTTGGCGAGCGTGGACCAGGGGCCTTCGTCGAACAGGCCGGGCGTCAGGCCCGTGCGCACGCGCGACTGGTCTTTGGAGTTCTCGTCGTTGTGGTAGCCGTGGCCGGCGTGCTTGGCGGCGAGCTTCTTCTCGTACTCGGCTTCGGTGAGGCCCTGCTCGGCGATGTAGTTCTGCCGGACGGCCTCGTGGATGGGCCCGCCGCTGACGTCCGGGCGGCTGATGCCCACGCCGGTGCCGCCCGCGATGATCTCGCCGCCGCGCCACTCGACGATGGTGTCGCGGCCGTTCAGGTCGATCATCGTGAACATCAGGAACAGCCAGACCGCGAAGATGGTGAACAGGAAGAGCACGGCGTTGATGCCCTTGTCGTAGCGCAGCTGCATGAAGTAGAGCGCAACGAGCGAGCCCTTGATCGTGGCGATGAACATCGCGAGCACGATGTTCACCCAGGTGGGGATCTGCCAGCCCCACACGTTGGCGGCGTAGATCTCGAACTGCGCCTGCCCGACGGTCAGGCCGGTCAGAACGAGCAGCGACAGCAGCACGAGCAGCAGGATCTGCCAGGGCACGATGACATGGCCGTGCCCGTGATCGTGCTCGTGAAAGCCGTGCGGATCGTTGGGGTCGTAAGCGTGTTCGGCTGCGTGTGCGTGGGCCATGTCGGTTCCTCGCGCGGGGTGGTGCGGCGCGTCAGTGGACGAGGTACAGGAGGGGGAAGAGGAAGATCCAGACGAGGTCGACGAAGTGCCAGTAGAGGCCCACGCCTTCCATCATGGTGTAGTGCGTCGGGCCGTAGGCGCCCTTGCGCTGGCGGTAGATGAGCCAGGTGATCAGGCCCATACCGATCAGGACGTGCGTGGCGTGGATGCCGGTGGACATGTAGTAGATGCTCCACCAGACATGCTCGTGGTCGGTGGTGGCGTAGGGGTAGTTGAAGAGGTTGCCGAGCCGCTTGCCCTCGGACCACTTGGGGATGTACTCGAACACGAACTTGATCGCGAGGAACCCGGTCGCGCACAGCAGCGTGACGACGAGGTTGACGGTGGCCCAGCCCTGCTTGTTGAGCTGAACATCGCGGATCGCCATGGCCATCGTGAAGCTGGAGATCAGCAGGACGACGGTGTTGACGAAGCCGAACCGCCAGTCGAGGTACTGCGAGCCCGCCGCGATGGACTCTGGGTAGAGCATGCGGAAGACGGCGTACGCGCAGAAGAGCCCGGAGAAGAGCAGGATCTCGGTGGCGAGGAACAGCCAGATGCCGATCTTCGCGCCGTCGAACTCGTCATCCTGATTCCGCCAGTGGTGTCCCGGCGCGTACCGCTTCCAGAGCGGATTCTGCTTTGCGAGGCCCGAGGCCTTGGAGTCAATGGTCGCCATCGCGTGGCTCCGTCTGGGGGGTCGGCCGCGGGCCGAGCCTGGTCAGTGCGCGATCAGTGGATCGTACGAATTTCGTCCTTGGGCGGCAGGGGGTAGTCGGCCTCGCTCCAGCCCGGGGGAACCACCGACTCGAAGTCGTAGGGCCCGTGCTTGACGACCGGCTCGTGCCGGAAGTTGTGCTCGAGCGGGATCGGGTCGGTCTCCCATTCCAGCGTCAGCCCGCCCCACGGGTTCTGGCTCGCCCGCTCGCCCACGATGAGCGAGTGGATGAACACGAACAGGTGCACGAAGAACCCGACGGCCAGCACGAACGAGCCGATCGTCGAGATCTGGTGCAGCAGCTGGAATTCGTCGACATAGCTCGCGTACCGGCGGGGCATGCCCTGGGTGCCGAGGAAGAACTGGGTAAAGAAAGTGACGTTGAAGCCCACGAACACCAGACCCGAGCCGATCTTGGCCCAGAACTCGTTGTACATGCGGCCGAACATCTTGGGCCACCAGTGGTGGATGCCCGCGAGGAAGGCGATCACGGTGCCGCCGAACATGACATAGTGGAAGTGGGCGACCACGAAGTAGCTGTCGTGCAGGTGCAGGTCGGTCGACAGGGCGCCGAGGGGCAGGCCCGTGAGGCCGCCGATCGAGAACAGGAACAGGAACTGCATCGCGTAGATCATGGGCGTCGTCAGCGCGATCGAGCCCTTGTAGAGCGTGGCGATCCAGTTGAACACCTTGACGGCGGTCGGGATCGCGACGAGGAAGGTCAGAGCGCTGAAGATGGTCGCGGCCAGCTCGCCCTGGCTGGTGAACATGTGGTGACCCCAGACGAGGAAGCTGACCGCGGCGATGGCGAGCGAGCTGAACGCGATCGCCCGGTAGCCGAACAGCCGCTTGCGGCTGTGCACCGCGAGCACCTCGCTGATGATGCCCATCGCGGGCAGGATCATCACGTACACCACCGGGTGGCTGTAGAACCAGAAGAAGTGCTGGAACAGAACGGGGTCGCCGCCGAGGCCCGGGTCGAAGATGCCGATCTGGAACAGACGCTCGAACAGCAGCAGCAGGAAGGTGACGCCGATGACCGGCGTGGCGAGCACCTGGATGATGCTCGTGGCGTAGATCGCCCAGATGAACAGGGGCATGTCGAACCAGCCCATGCCGGGCGCGCGGAGCTTGTGCACCGTCACGATGAAGTTCAGACCGGTGAAGATCGAGCTGAAGCCCAGCACGAACACCGCCAGGATCATCGCGACCACCTGCGGCTGGCCCGTCGTGGATGTCGAGTACGGCGTGTAGAACGTCCAGCCGGTGTCGACGCCGCCGGTGAGCATTACGTAGACGCCAAAGAACGAGCCGAAGACGTAGATGTACCACGACGCGAGGTTCATCCGCGGGAAGGCGACGTCCTTGGCTCCGAGCTGCAGCGGCAGGAAGAAGTTGCCGAGGCTGGCGGGGATGCCGGGCACGATGAACATGAAGACCATGATGGCGCCGTGCATGGTCATGACGGTGTTGTAGAACTTGCCCACGGCACCGACGCTGCTGCCCTCGCCGCCCGCAAAGGCCGCGCCGGTCAGGCCGGCCGCCGTCTGGCGGGTCGGCTCGAAGAGCTCGACGCGGAGTATGAGCGCCGCCATGCCGCCCAGGAAGAACATGAACAGCACGGAGAACAGGTACATCACGCCGATCTTTTTGTGATCGACGGTGGTCATCCAGTCCCAGACCGTGGCGATGGGGCCGCCCTTGCCGGTCAGGTACGGAACGTCGTGATGGTCGTCGTGGCCGCCGATGTGGTCGAGGCCTCGGTCAACGGTGGTCATCGCTCAGCCCTCTGCGTTCGCTTGGGGGGATCCGTCGGAAGGCTGCTCAAGCCCCTCGAATCCCGGGATGTTCTCGGTCTCGATATCCAGCCCGGACAGGCTGCGGATGTACGCGATCAGGCCCCGGAGTTCGACGTCGCTGAGGCGGCCGTCGTACGAGGGCATCTGGTTCGCGTACCCAGCATGGATCTTCGCCGCCGGGTAGAGAGTTGATTCGCGGATGTAGTTGTCCCATGCCAGCGGGTCGTCGTCGATCTCCGCCTGCGACAGCTGGCTTCCGTCGGCGAAGGGCACGGGCCGTCCGTAGGCCTCGTACCAGGTCGGGCCGGTGCCCGCCGAGCCGTCCACGCTGTGGCAGGTCGCGCAGCCGCTGGCGATGTAGACCTTCTCGCCGACTTCGACCGGGTTGGTGTTCGCGCCGTAGCGTGGCTGGCTCTTCCACCACTGGAAGTCTTCCCGGGAGACCACGCGCAGGATCGCGCCCATCTCCGAGTGCAGATCGCCGCAGTACTCGGCGCAGAAAATCCAGTGATCGCGGTACTTCACGTTCTCCCGCACGCTGTCGGCGATCGTCACGGTCGTGGTCTTGACGCGCGGGTCGGCGTCGTCGAGCGGCGCGGCCCGGAACGAGTACGGCGTGAACCGGTTTGGCATCAGGTCGAGCTTGGCCCGGAAGTCCGGCACCCAGAAGCTGTGGATCACGTCCTGGCTCGACATCTTCAGCAAGACGGGCGTGTCGGCGGGCATGTAGAACACCGGCACCTGGCTCGAGCCGAGCGGCACGGTCTCGTCGGCGCCCCAGCCCGTGCTGTAGGTCATGCCCCAGCCCCACTTGTACGCGGTGAGGTCAACCTGCTCGGCGTTGCCCTCGGGCATCTGGGCCTTGAGGTAGCCGTCGTAGCCCCAGAAGAAGATGACCACCAGGATCAGCGTGGGGATGACCGTCCAGGTGATCTCGAGCACGGTGTTGTGGCTCGGGCTGGGCTCGGCGGCCTTGCCGGGCACCCGGCGGTACTTCCAGGCCCACCAGAACATCAGGCCCATGAGGAGGACGAAGAAAAACACGCCGACCCACCAGATGAAGATGAACAGGCCGTCGGTGCCCCAGCCGGCGCCGAAGTCGGAATCGGCGTGGCGGCCGAAGAACAGCCGCACGAAGAAGTCGTGGATCGCGAGGGTGGGCATGGTGTGTGTCGTGTCCGTCATGGCTGCATCGCTCCCCGCGCGGGACCGCTCAGTGTTGAATCCGTCTCGTTGTCCGTGTGTGCCGCGGATGCCGACGCACCCGCCCGACCCGCCGATCGCCGGCGGACGATCTCGACCAGCCGCAGCCCGCCGATCAGGCCCGCCACGCCGACGATGCTCAGCACCCCCGCCACCTGCATCACGCGGAAGGCCTGCAGGGTGAAGGCGCCCGCCGCGGGGTCGAAGCTGAAGCAGAGGTGCAGGAAGAAGTCGCCGATGGACCGCGCGATCTTGCTGTCGGCGGCGTCGATCAGCGCGAGGCGCAGCTGCTTCGGTTCGTAGTCGAGGCCCGAGAGATAGCTCGAGAGCGTGCCGTCGGGTGTCAGGATGTACATCACCGACGGGTGGCTGAACTCGCCGGACTTCGGCTGGAACCGGTAATCGAAGCCTACCGAGTCGGCCAGCCGGCGTGCCTCGCCGGCGGTCGTGGTGTGGAAGAGGTAGCTCTCGCGTCCGAGCTCATCGAGGCCCCGGTCGTAGCCGCGGTGGTACCGCTCCTGCATCTGCCGGGCCATCTCGGTGGTGTTGGTGTGATCGAAGCTGACAACGAGGATGCGGTAGTCCTCGCCGACGGTCTGCTGGACCCCGTTGATGACCTCGTTCATCTTCTCGAGCATCAGCCCGCACAGCATCGGGCAGTCGTAGTAGACCAGCAGCAGGACGGTCGGGCGGCGGTCGCTGAAGTACGAGCCGATCTCGACGGTCCCGCCGGTGCTGTCGAACAGCTTCACGTCCGTCGGCACACGGAAGCCGAGCTTGTCTGCGACCTCGAGCCCGCGGATCGCCTCGGGCGGCTCGCTGCTGAGCACCTGCGCACGGGCATCGCCGCCGAGCGCGGCAACGCTCAGGACGATGGTCAGGATGGACAGGGCAAGGCGGTTCATCGTGCGGTTCGGGTCCGGCGTTCTCAGTCTGCGGAATAGGCCTCGATCACTCGATCAAACGCGACTTCCACCGGCACACGGACGGTGCCGGCTTCGGGGTCCTCGGCGTGGAAGCCGCTGATCTGGGCTTTGGCGGCCTCGCGGTACGGGATGTACTCGTCGACGTACCCGACGGTGTTCTCCAGCCGAACGGCCGCGAGCTGCGCCGAGGTGGTGTTGTAGAACAACGCGATGGCGATGACGAGCACGCTCACGGTCACCACCATGGCGACGAACGCGATCAGGAGCACGGGCACATTCACATGGGCGACATGCTCAACCTGCGGCCGACCCTCCTCGGGCCCGTGCTGGTGCCACGCGTCAACGTGCGGTTCGGGATGTGGGGTTTCTTGGTGCGTCACCGTTCACTCCGCTGCTGATCGATTCGACTTTGCTGCGAAACAGGATTCTTCCCGCATGACAGTAGCCTGTTTGATCGTCGTTGGTTTGGACCTGTCCCTTGAAGTCGTTTCCCAAACAGGACTTAAACGTAATTCTTGTGATGCAGACACTCCGCGAGACGCGGATCGTTGACCGGAACGAGGTTTCCGCTGAACACATTGCGAACAACAACGGCTCCGAAGATGCTGAAGACGCCCACGATCGCGGCGAGATCCACCCACGCGGCCTTGAGCCCCAGAGGAGCGGCGGTCGCGCCTTCCAGGGCCGCGGCCTTCATCTTGGCGGCGTCCGCCATCGGGCGCACCACCCACCAGATGTCCAGCGCGTGCAGCGCCAGCGCGCACCCCGCGAACAGGGCAACGTACCCCTGGATCCTCTTCAGGGGCCTGGGCAGCAGGAAGAGGAAGGGGAGCACGAAGTGGCCCAGAACCAGGGTCATGGTCGCGATGGGGAAGCTCTCCTGCCGGAAGTCGAAGTACCGGGTCTCTTCCGGGATGTTCGAGTACCAGATCAGGAAGTACTGGCTGAAGGCGATGTAGGCCCAGAAGCAGGTGAACGCGAAGAGGAGCTTGCCCTGGTCGTGCAGGTGCTCCTCGGTGACGAGCCCGTCGAGCTTGCCGGCGGCCTTGAGCAAGCTCGTGATGATGATGTTGAGCGCCATGGCGCTGTAGGCGGCGCCGGCGAAGAAGTAGACGCCCCACATGGTGCTGAAGAAGTGGAAGTCGAGGCTCATGAGCCAGTCGAAGCCGGCGAAGGCGACGGAGAGCGCGAAGAGGATCAGGCCGTAGGCGCTCGTGAAGCGTGCCTTGGACGAGATCCAGCGGTCGCCGGTCTCGTCCTGCTCGCGCTGCCACGCCCAGAACCGGCTGATGAGCCAGATCCAGATGCCGAAGTACAGCACGGCGCGGAGCACGAAGAACGGGATGCTGAGGTAGGCCGCCTTGTGCTCGTAGATCGCGTCGCCGGCGGTGATCTCGGGGTCCATCCATTTGAACAGGATGCCGCCGGCGAGGATCTCGATGATCAGCACGGGCAGGAACAGGATCATGACGACCCACATCGCCCGCATCACGTTCTCCATCTGGCGACGGATCGTGATGGGCCACTTGGCGTTGAGGATGTGGAAGAGCATGACCCAGAAGAGCGAGCCGAGGCAGATGCCGAGAACCGCCATGACGGCCGTGTGGTACGCCGCCATCGCGTGCTTCGCGCCCACGACGGTCGCCCCGAAGCCCGTGACCGCCAGGCCGGCGATGCCGACGACGGCGAGCCCCGCCACGATCGCGCCGGGAGCGCGGTCGCCGAGGGTGATGTTCGACGCGGTCAGCCGGCGGTCCTTGAGGACCAGGCTGAGAATGCCGTCGGGCCCTTGCACTGCCTGACTCACGGGGCACCCCCTTCTGCGGTCCGTCCGACCGGGTTGTCCGTCACGCGCGGCTCGGCGAGCTGCGGGTAGGCCTGCACCAGGCGCTGCCGCTCGGGCTCGGGCACGAGCTCGCTGTCCACCGGCACGCCACGCGAGGCCTGGAGCGCGCGGATGTACGCCACGATGCCCCACATCTCGCGCTCGTCGACCGCGTGCTTGAACGGCGGCATGCGGAGCGCACCGTTGGCGTCGTACAGACCGTTGCGCCCGACATAAAAGAGATACCCGTCGCGACCGGTGAACTGGGCCGGGTCCTTGTACTTCGGGTCGTGGTAGTTGGCGACGATCTGGCCCGCCCACCGCTGGCCGACGGTGCCCATGCCGTCGCCCTCGTAGCCGTGGCAGGTGGCGCAGTAGATGTTAAAGTTCTTTCGGCCGAGCTCGATGAGCTCGCGGTCGACGGTGATCGGGATGCGCTCGATCCAGCGGCTCGGGTCGGTTTCCTCGCCGCCGGTGCCGGTCTCGCCCAAGTAGATCGCGTCGTCCTCGGCGAGGAAGCGTGCCCGCTGGACGCGGTAGTCGGCAGCCCATGCCTCACCGTCGAACACTTCGGCTTCGACATCGACCGGAGTCCGGCCCCACGGCACCGTCCCCTCGACGACCGGTCGCATGGTGCGTCCGTCCTCGAAGAACTCGGTCTGCCGCTGCACTTTGAAGCGGGGCTGGTCGTCCAAGTCGGGGAACAGCTGGCGCGGCGGCTTCTCGCTGCGCTCGCCCCGGCAGCCGGCGAGACCGCCGACGAAGCCGATGGCGGTCGACGCGGCGAGCACGCCAGCGATGGCTCGGTTCAGCGTTGTCATCACCCTTCCTCCACCAGCTCGATGTGCGTCGCGCCCGCGTCCTCGAGCAGCTTGCGCGTCGACTCGGGATCGAAGTTCTCGTCCTTGGCCTCAACGGAGATGAAGAACGCGTCGTCGGACGAGCTCAGGAACCGCTCGCTGGTGAACAGCGGATGGTGGTGCCGGGGCAGGCCGTTGAACGCGAGCATGCCGAAGATCGCCGCGAACGCCGTCAGCAGGATGCCCATCTCGAAGGTCACGGGGATGAACGGCTCCCACGCGCCGTCGGTCGGCTTGCCCTGCACGACGATGAAGTAGTCGTGGTTGATCCACCACTGCATGAGGTACCCGCCGACGACGCCCGTCAGCGCCCCGAGCCCGATCGCGTACGCGAGCGGCGCGACCGCCTTGCCCGCGATGCCCATCGAGTGCTCCATCTCGTGGATCGGGAACGGGGAGTGGGTGTCCCATTTCTTGAAGCCGGCGTCGCGGACGGCCTTGGCGGCGTTGCTGAGCGTCAGCGTGTTCTCGAACTGCGCGAGGATCCCGAAGACCCGCGCGCCGGACTCGGTCTGATAGATCGGACGGGCCATCAGTAGCCTCCCTCCTGCTGCGTGCGGGTCTTGGGCAGCTCGTCGCCGTGATCCTCGGGGTGATCGTGGTCCTCGTGGCCCTCGTGGTCATGCGGGCTCGCGCCGGGCATGACGGCCTTGAGTTCCGCCATCGGGAAGATCGGCATGAACCGGATGAACAGCAGGAACAGCGTCAGGAAGATGCCGATCGAGCCGACGAACGTGAGGATGTCAACCGGCGTCGGGTAGAACATGTGCCACTCGCCCGGCAGGAACGCGCGGTGCAGGCTGGTCACGATGATCACGAACCGCTCGAACCACATGCCCACCGTGACGAACAGCGCCACGATCCAGATGATGATGGGGTTCTGCCTGAACTTCTTGACCCAGAAGAGCTGGGGCGTGACGACGTTGCAGAAGATCATGGTGTAGTACGCCCACCAGTAGGGCGCGGTCTCGGGGTTGGCCCGG
Source organism: Phycisphaerales bacterium (assembly GCA_036751825.1). Lineage (GTDB taxonomy): Bacteria > Planctomycetota > Phycisphaerae > Phycisphaerales > UBA1924 > JANQQZ01. The sequence continues at coordinate 257 of DAIOTV010000032.1, read as the reverse complement.
TTGCCGATGAAGGCGTACCACTCGAACTCGTTGGCGCCGTACCAGGCGATGAAGAACTCCATGCCGTAGGCGAAGCCGACCATCATGCCCGTGACGAGCAGGATCTTGGCCATGAGCTCGAGGTGCCGGAGCGTGAGCAGGTCCTTCATGTTGGGCAGCAGCTCGCGGAAGGGGATGAGCAGCAGCAGCACCATGGCGAACCCGCCGAAGACGGCGCCCGCGACGAAGTAGGGCGGGAAGATCGTGGTGTGCCAGCC
>DAIOTV010000031.1:26892-30297 GCA_036751825.1 Phycisphaerales bacterium | reverse complement strand
CGTCGCGACGTCGACGACCCCGGACGGAAACGTCGGCGGGGCCGCGGCTGCCCGCGCACTGAACTCTTCGAAATCGTCGTCGAAGGCGGCGCCGGTATCGAACGGCTCGCCCCAGTAGGCCTCGGAACGGAAGATGCTGTCGGCCGCGATCTGCCCGTTGATCTGCAGATCGTTGTCAGCGATCTGCAGAAAGCGATCGCCCTCGAAGCTGCCATCGTCGAAGGTCAACGCCGGGTGCCGGAGCAGAGTCGCGTGGCGCAGCAGCGTCCAGTCGCCGGCGTACACGTTCGGGTTGGCCTCGCCGATGGCGGTCGGCGCACCGGACCGGATGCCGAGCCCGAGCTCGGCATCGGCGTTGGGATCATCGAGGTACGGGCGGAAGAACCCGTCGGCGCCTTCGAGCTGCTTCTGGCCGTGGCCGTAGTAGATGCGGGCCTCGCGCGACCGCGGCGCATCGAGGTTTGAAGCGATCGGGCCGCGCGCCGAGACGAAGCTGCCCCGCGCGAAGAACATGATCTCGTCCACCCGCCGCAGCCGGGCGCTCAGCGGATCCTCGGGCGAGAGCGGGATCAGCTGATCGTTCTCGTCGGCGTTGCCGGCGCCGGCGTACTCGTTGCGGATGACCAGGAAGCCGTCCCGCGTGATGTTCGACAGGTCGGCCCGGATCCGCCGCTCGATCGCCGCCGCGTACTGGTTGGTCGCGCTGATCCGCCGACCGCTCTGCACCGTGTCGCCCACGGACGCAAAGATCGCCGCGAGACCGACCGAGATGATCGCGATCGCCACCACGGCGACCAGCGCCTCGGTCAGCGTGAACGCGCGACGGGTTGTGCGGGGCCTCTGCGTCATGTCAGCGTGTCCTGATCACTCGAATGTCCGCCGGCACCTGCGGCGTAAACACAATCTGCCGCCATCCCGGCGGCATCGGCGGCTCGAACTCGACCCGCACAATGCCGTCGTCCTCGGCGTCGGTCGACACACGGGTCACCCGATGAACGATGCCGCGATCGCTCACGAACAACTGCCCGACCTGCGACATCGCCCGCTCGGCGTTCCGAGTGTTCACGATCACCGGCGGGTCCGTCGGCCGGCGCTGACGGAAGTCCACCTGCTTCGGAACGACTCCAAACTCAAAGGACGCCAGGGGTGGGTCGTTCACGGTCGGCTGCGTGCCGACGCGTCGGCCCAGCAGCGGCAGCGAGTACCGACTCGTCGTATCTAGGCCGGCCCCGGGCTGCAGTGTTGCCAGATCGGTCGCGGATACGGCCACGGGGAACCGGCGATCCCTATTTTCCAGCAAGTCCCGAGCCAGCGAACCGCCCGCCTCGGTCGCGAACCGGAACCCGCGGAGCGTGTCGCGGAGCGTCAGCCCGACCGGAACGCGGATGCCACGATCGACAGGACGCACGATTACCATCACCTCGATCGGGAACTCCGGCAGCCGGCTGATCGGCACCTCGACCCGCGAACGCGGCGGTTCGCTGCCCGTCGACACATCCAGCCCGATGCCGATGTCAACACGCCGAACGAGCATGTCCCACACATACCGCGGCGCCGCGCCCGACGCCTCGTCGGGCAGCAGACGCTGACTTACGGGAAACTCAATGGTGGGCAGTTGCTGCGGCCCCGGCCGCGGAATGGTCAGCAGTGCGTTGTTGAACAGAAAAGGCACCGCCGCCTCTTCGCCGCCCAGCACCAGCGTGCCGTCCGCCTCGAAGGGCAACTCGTCCCACAGAAAGTCCAGCCGGACGATCTGTTGGTCGGGAGGACCCACGGGGGCGCCGATTGCGCTGATCGTCACATCGTTCGACAGCACTTCCCGCGCCGGGAACCGCCGCACGCCGGGGGCCGACTCTGAATCCCAGTCATGCCAGTCCAGGGTCTGGGAGTCCAGAACCGAAGATTCGATGAGCGCCTCGGCCGAGGCTGCCAGCGAGCCGCCGAGCACGGCGTCCTGCGCACGACGTTGCACGTCGATCACCGCCGGGAAGACGGCGACCACGCCGAGCAGGCCGAACGCCAGCACGACCACGGCGATGAGCACCTCGAGCAGCGTGAATCCGCGTTGTGCTGTGCCGGGCCGCCTCATCGTGTGATCTCCACCAGATCGCCGAAGAACGCGTTGATTGCGAAGACTTGGGCCGTCGAATCGGTCTGCTGGGCCTGGGTCCGCACCAGCGGCCGGCCCTCGATCCATCGCGACGCGTTCCTCGCCAGCAGCCGCGGCCCGCCGTCGTAGATCCGCGTGTCGATCTCGGGCTCGCGTTCGCCCGGCAGGTACAGCGTGCCGGTGTCCTGATTCAGGCCGCGACCGCCCAACGCCCGCGACAGGTCCCGCTCTTCGTACAGCGACAGCTCGGTCACCGGGCCGGCAAGCACCGTGTGCACCGAAGCGTTGCCGAGCACTTCGCGGCGGCGTTCATCGAGCGCGGCTGGATCGTCGTCGATCCGCGACAAGAACCGCTTGGTCCACAGCTCCAGGTCGTCCGTTTCGGCGATGCCTTCAACCGCAACCTCTGGATCGCTCCCCGTGCTCGGCGACACAACCAGCGCGAGCGTCGGCTCTCGGCTGAGCGTGCCCTCACCGGCGGTGAAACGCACCATGAACGTCTGCCGGACACCGCCCGCATCGAGCTCGGTTTCCGCGTAGAACGCGGTCTCGGGGAAGACCCAGTACCCCGGCTCCGGCGGCACGCGGTTGCCGCTGCGCGACTCGAGGCTCTCGTACCAATTGGTGCGACCGGCGAAGAGCGTGCCCAGCGCGAAGCCCCGCACACCGATGCCGTTCGGCAGTTGCACCGGCTCGAATCCCGGCAGGGGAACAAAGACGTCGCGGCGGTTCGCGCCGCCGCCGCCCGCGCCGTCGGATCCCGACAGCCCGCCCGTGACCTCGTCCTCGATCGATCCGATCTCGATGCAGGTCAGCACGCGGATGCCCTTGCCCGGCTCGAAGTAGAACACCGCCGCCGCGTCGCCGCCGCCCACCGAGGCCGTCGCGGCATCGCGGGCCGAATAGAGCGCCTGCTGCAGCTTGCTCTCCGCCAGCGAGCGACGGGACGACGACAGAATCGCCCGGAACGCGGGGATCGCGATGCCGACGAGCAGCGACGCGATCACGATGACAACGAGAAGCTCGAGCAGCGTGTAGCCGGAGCGAGGATGGGCGCGAAGGTTCATGACCCCACCTCCACGATGTTGTCGGCCCGCGCGGCCGCGATCGCCTCGGCGCGGTAGTCCTGGTCGCTCTGCAGCCTCGCTTCGGACAGGCCCAGCTGCTCCGCGTACCGACGTCGGAGCGCATCGTCACTGGCGAGCGCCGAGTCCGTGTCCGACCCATCGGCGCCGAGCTCGTCACCGAACAGCCGGTTCGGTCCCGCCGCCACGATGGCGTATGTGGCGCTCCGC
>DAIOTV010000031.1:24591-26882 GCA_036751825.1 Phycisphaerales bacterium | reverse complement strand
TAATCGGCGATGTCCGTCAGATTGTCCTCGATGAACACCCGGTCGAGGGGCCGTTCGTCCGGCGCCCAGCGGTAGTACCGGATCGCCACGCCCGCGCGGTCTCGCAATTCAAACCGGAACGGGATGCGGTTGCGCGTGAGCACGCCGTTGCTGCCGGTGAACCGCGTCGATGCGTCGGTGAACAGCTCGACGCCTCCGCGGCTGAGATCGAAGAACGGCTCGTAGCGCCGCTGGCTCCGCCTAGCCAGATCGTCCTCGTCCGGCGATCCCGCGGGGTCTCCCTCGCGGGCCTCGTAGGCGAGCGCGGGAGCGAACGTGCCGTCGCGGCGCACCTCGTAGAAGCCCAGGCCGTCGACGCCGTCGATCGTTCCATCCAACGCACCGAGGATGTAATACGGCAGCGACAGCACGCTGTAGCGGAGCCGATCGGGATCCCGTCCCCGCAGCGCCTGTGCGTCATCGATCGAGCCGAGCGAGTACACCAGCGGCACCGTCCTGCCCCGCACGGTCGCGAGGGGGAACTCCGCGTTGAGACCGCCGTCGTCCTTGACCAGGGGCGGCACGAAGCCGAACTCCGCCTTGAACTGGCCGACCGCGAGCTGCAGGCCGTTGACCGCCGCACGGTCCGCCGCCGCCCGCGCCGAACGCGACGCCGACGTGTACGCCACGACCGCGATCCCCATGATCAGGAAGATCACGCTGATCACCGCCAGCAGCTCGACGAGCGTGAACGCCCGGCTCGGCCTCGGGTTGAACCGGCGGCAACTGATCACACGCCACCGCCCTGCAGCGATTCGATCATCGCCACCAGCGGGAGGAACATCGCGACGACGATGGTGCCCACCATCACGCCGATGACCACGACCATCAGCGGCTCGAGCAGGCTCACGAGCGCCGCCACCGCGACGTCGACCTCTTCGTCGTAGTTGTCGGCGATCTTCATGAGCATGACGTCCATCTCGCCCGTCTCTTCGCCCACGTCGATCATGTTCACCACGATCGGGTCGCAGGTCTTGGATTCACGCAGCGGCTCGGCGAACGACTCGCCCTCGCGGATCGAATCGTGCACCCTCTGCAGCGCCTTCTCGAAGACGTAGTTGCCCGAGGTCTCCTTCGTGATCGTCACCGCCTCGAGGATCGGCACGCCGGCTGAGATCAGGGTCCCCAGGGTCCGCGTGAAGCGGGCGATGACCGTCTTGCGGATCAGGTTGCCGAAGATCGGCGACCACAGGAAGATCATGTCCGTGAGCGCACGCCCGGGGCCCGCCTTGCGGATGAGCTTGAAGAGGATCCACACCACGATCGGCGACGGCAGGAGAATAAGAGCGCCCGGGATCGCCTGGTCGGGCGACGCCGTGCCCGCGACCCATCGCGACGCCTGCGTCAGCCACACGGTCAGCGCGGGCAGCGCCACGCCGAAGTCGGCAAAGATCGCCTCGAACTGCGGGATGATGAACCACATGATGCCCGTGACGATCAGCAGCGCGAACAGCACGACCGCGATCGGGTAGACCATCGCGCCCTTGATCCGCCGCTTCAGCCGCTGGCTCTTCTCCATGAACTCGCTGAGCCGCTGAAGGATGATGTCCAGCACGCCGCCGATCTCGCCCGCCGCAACCATCTTGACGTAGAGGATGTCGAACGCCTTGGGGTACTTGGCCATCGCGTCCGACAGGCTCGAGCCGCCCTCGACCTCCTCGCAGATGCCGATGAGCGTGTTCTTGAGCAGGCCCGGCTTCTGCTGCGACTCGAGGATCTGCAGCGAGCGCAGCAGGGGCAGGCCCGCGTCCTGCAGCGTCGACAGCTGACGCGTGAACAGCGTCATGTGGCCGGGCTTCACCTTGGCGAAGGGCATGCTGAAGCCGCCCGACGCCTTTTTCTTGGGGGCGGCCTTCTCGCCGTCGCCCTTGGCCTTGCCCTTGACCTTCTGCTCACGGATGGAGGTCGGGAAGTACCCGTCGGACTTGATCTTGGCCTGCGCCTCTTCCGCGGAGGCGGCCTCGACGGTGCCCTTCTGGGTCTTGCCCTTCTCGTTCAGCGCTTCGTATGCAAACGTTGCCATCGGCGTCCCCCGCTACTCTTCCGTGATCGTCTCTCGGACGACCTCATCGATCGTGGTGCGACCGTCGTAGATCGCGTTCAGCTCCGGCTCGGCCGCGATCTCCATGATCATCTTCTTGGCCTTGTCGATGCACGCCTTGTCGGCCGAGGCGATCTTGATGACGCCGTCATCGTTGATGTCGACCTTGGCGCCGGACACCTCGACGATCTCGCGGATCACCTTGCCGCCC
>DAIOTV010000031.1:0-24581 GCA_036751825.1 Phycisphaerales bacterium | reverse complement strand
CCCAGACTCACGGAGCGTCCGCATCCCCAGCGACCGCGCGTGGTTGCGCAGCTGCGCCGTCGATGCCTCTTTCATGATCAGCTCGCGAGCCTCGTCGTCGAGCATCATGATCTCGTACAGGCCCAACCGGCCCTTGTAGCCCGAGCCGTGGCAGTTCGAGCAGCTGCCGCCCGCGCCGCGGTAGAAGGTCTTTCCGGCGACGTCCTCGGGCCGGAGCGCCAGCTCCATCAGCTCCTCGTCCGTCGGCGTGAACTCCTCCTTGCACTTCGGGCACACCATCCGAACCAGCCGCTGAGCGACCACGCCCTCAACGGTCGCCGCGAGAAGGAACCGCTCGAGGCCCAAGTCCAGCAGACGCACGATCGAGCTCGGCGCGTCGTTCGTGTGCAGCGTCGTCAGCACGAGGTGGCCCGTGAGCGACGCCTGCACCGCGATCGCCGCTGTTTCAAGGTCGCGGATCTCCCCGACGAGAATGATGTCGGGGTCCTGACGAAGGAACGAACGCAGCGCCGCCGCAAAGGTCAGGCCCACTTCAGAGTTGACCTGCACCTGGCACAGCCCGTCGATGTCGTACTCGACAGGATCTTCGGCTGTCAGGATCTTCGTCTCGATGTCGTTGAGCTCGGCCAGCGCCGCGTAGAGCGTCGTCGTTTTGCCCGAGCCCGTCGGACCCGTGACCGCAACGATACCGTTCGGCCGACCGGTCAAGAGCCGGAAGTCGCCCAGGTCCTTGTCGTCCATGCCCAGACGCTCGAGGTTCAGCTCGACGTTCGACCGATCGAGCAGACGCATGACCACGCTCTCGCCGTGCATCGTCGGCAGCACCGCCACACGCAGGTCGACGGGATGGCCGCCCACGTTCAGTTCGATCCGGCCGTCCTGCGGCAAGCGCCGCTCGGCGATGTCCAGGTTCGCCATGACCTTCACGCGGCTCGTGATCGCCGGGCCCAGGTGCGGCGGTGGCGGCACCATCTCGTACAGCACGCCGTCGATGCGGTACCGCATCTTGAACTCGTTCTCGAACGGCTCGAAGTGGATGTCCGACGCCTTGTCCTTGATCGCCTGCAGCAGCACGAGGTTCAGCAGCTTCACCACCTTGTTGTCGCCCGCCGCCTCGGCGACCGCCTCGAGGTCGATCGACTGGTCGCTCTTGCCCATCCCCTTGAACTTCTCGTCGCCCGCGAGCGCCGACATCGCGTCCGCGATCGACTCCTCCTTGGCGAAGTGCTCGCTGATGATCGCGTCGATCTGGGCCGTGTCCGCCACCACCGCCTTGACGGTCACACCGAGCAGCAGCCGGATGTCGTCAACAGCCCGGAAGTTGTCCGCCGACTTCATCGCGATCGTCAGCCGCCTCGCACGCTCCTCGAACTCGATCGGGATGACCTGGAACGTGCGCACGTTCGCCGCCGGGATGACGTCCTGCAGCTGATCCGTCATTTCGAAGTCGGACAGGTCCACATAACCCATGCCCGCCTGGGCGGCCATGCCCTCAGAGACATCACGCTGAGAGATGTATCCCAGCTCGATCAGCAGCTGTCCAATTGGGACCTTGCGACCGGCCTTCTGGATCTGCAGCGCCTCGTAGACCTGTTCTCGATTGACCTTGCCGAGCTTGCGCAGAATTCGGCCGAGCTTGTGCCCTTTGAAGACCGAATAATCGTTGCTTGTCGGGCTCGCGGTGGCCATGCCAACCTCCTTCACAACATGCCCGGGGGCACGCCGCTCTCATCATCTTCGCACCGATTGATGCTTTGTGTCCTTGCCAGTCATCGATACAGGAGCTGCAAATGCATGCGACAGCTGGTTTTTGATTCATCAGACCGAGTTTTGGGCTTCAGTCGTTCGTCTTGACATCTTCTTGATCAAGCTCCGCCCGCCCGATGCTGCGACCGAGCTGATGGACCTTGGCAGTCAGGTCAGCCGGATTTTTGCTCTTGTCGATCATTTCTTCGGCCCCGATCATGCCCTTCTCGTACAGGCTCCAGAGGTGATCGTCCAGCAGCTGCATACCGAACTTCTTGCCGGTCTGAATGGCAGAGTCGATCCGGAAGGACTTGCCATCGCGGATCAGGTTGGCGATCGCGGGCGTGACGACAAGGAACTCGTACCCCGCGACCATGCCCTTGGTGTCCACCCGGCTCAGCAGCACTTGGCTGAGAACGCAGATCAGCGAAGTGGACAGCTGCACCCGAATTTGGTTCTGCTGGTTCATCGGGAAGGCGTCGACGAGGCGGTCGATGGTCTTGGCCGCTCCGGTCGTGTGGAGTGTCCCGAACACAAGGTGACCGGTTTCCGCGGCGCGAACGGCGGCTTCGATCGTCTCGAGATCCCGCATTTCGCCCACCAGGATCACGTCCGGGTCCTGCCGAAGCGCGCGGCGGAGGGCCTCTTCGAAGCTGGGCACGTCGGTGCCCACCTCACGCTGGTTGACGATTGACTGCTTGTGGTGGTGGTAGTACTCGATGGGGTCTTCCATCGTGATGATGTGCCGATCCATCGTCATGTTGATGTAGTCGATCATCGTGGCGAGCGAGGTCGTCTTGCCCGAGCCGGTCGGCCCGGTGACCAGGAACATGCCCCGCGGGCGCCGGATGAGATCGCGGCAGATCTCGGGCAAACCGATCTGATCGAAGGTCAGAAGCTTGTTCGGGATCTGCCTGAGCACGAGCGCGAGATCGCCGCGCTGACGGAAGCACGACACACGGAACCGGGCCCGGTCGCCGTAGGCGAAACCGAAGTCGGTCGTGCCCACCTCCTGGAGTTCCTGCTGCTTCTGTTCGGGCGTGATGGACTTCATCAGACCGACCATGTCCTCGGATTCGAGGACCTTGGTCTGCAGGTCGCGGAGCGCGCCGTGCAGACGGATGGTCGGGCGTCGGCCGACGGTCAGGTGGAGGTCGTTCCCGCCCAGCTTGATCATCGTGTCAAGCAGGCGGTCGATCTGCATGGTGGTCATGGGTGGGTCTCCTGGCGTTCAGCCGATCAATCGATGACGCCGGTCATCTCTTCAACCTGCGTGACGCGGGCGATCTCGTCGGGGGTGGTCTGGCCGGAAAGGATTTTGACCTTGCCGTCCTGCACGAGCGGACGCATGCCGTTCTGAAGCGCCAGGCGCCGCAGCTCGGACACCGGCGCGAGATCAAACGCCGCGTCGCGGATCTCGGCGTTCATCTGCATCATCTCGAAGATGCCCTTGCGTCCCTTGTACCCGGTCGGGGCCTCCGGCGTCGGCACGGGCTTGTACACCTTGCCCTCGGCCTCCTCGGGCGTGAGGCCGACAAGCCGCAGGAACTTGTGATCCAGCTCGTGCGGCTCGGCGAGCTCCTTCGACTTCCAGAGCGTCCGGATCAGCCGCTGCGCCATCACCGCCTGGATCGAGCTCGCCACGAGGAAGGGCTTGATGCCCATGTCGATCAGACGCGTGATCGCGCTCGGCGCGTCGTTGGTGTGCAGCGTCGAGAACACGAGGTGGCCCGTGAGCGCCGCCTGGATCGCGATCTCGCCGACCTCTTTATCGCGGATCTCGCCGACGAGGATGATGTTGGGCGCCTGACGCAGCATCGAACGCAGGATCGACGAGAAGGTGAACCCGATCTTGTCACGCACCTGGCACTGGTTGATGCCCTCGAAGTTGTACTCGACCGGGTCCTCCGCCGTGATGATCTTCTTGTCGGGACGGTTCAGCACATTGAGCGCCGAGTAGAGCGTGGTCGTCTTTCCCGAGCCGGTGGGCCCGGTGACGAGGAAGATGCCGTTGGGCCTGCGGATGATGCGGTTGAACGCCTCGAGGTTGTCGGGCTCGAAGCCGATGTTCTCGAGGCCGATGCGGACCGAGTCCGGCCGGAGGATACGAAGCACCATCGACTCGCCGTGGTACGCCGGGCACGCCGACACGCGGAAGTCGATGTCCGTCCCGTCTTCCATGTCGATCTTGATCCGGCCGTCCTGTGGCACGCGCCGCTCCGCGATGTTGAGCCCAGCCGTCAGCTTCGCCCGGCTGAGCAGCGCGTTCTGCATCCGCTTCGGCAGGTTGTCCCGCTCGATGCACACTCCGTCGATGCGGTACCGCAGGCGGACGCGGTCCGCCATCGGCTCCAGGTGGATGTCCGACGCCCGCATGTGCACCGCTTCACGCAGGATGCGGTTCCACAGCTTCACGATCGGCGCATCGTCGCCGGCGACGTCGATCGACTTGTCCATCGATCGGTCAACGGACGCGTCGATCGACCTGTCGATCGACGCCGTGATCAGCGATTCGTCGGCGGAGACCTCCTTGGTATCGACGATGCTCCCGCCCGCGCGGAAGTGGCTCTCGATGAACGCCTTGATGTCACCCTTGGCGGCGAGCATCGGATCGAGCTCGACGTTGAGGCGGAACCGGAGCATGTCGAGCAGCTCCAGGTTCATCGGGTCGTGCACGACGACCTTCATGCGGCTGCCGCTCTTGCTCACCGGCAGGATGAAGTGCTTCTTGATGAGTTCCTCGGGGATCAGGTCGGGCTGAACTTTGCCGAGGCCGTCCTTGCTCGAAAGATCGAGGTACTCAAGGCCGAACTGCTCGGCGAGCGCCATGGCGACGTCCTTCTCCTTGCAGAAGCCGGCCTCGACCATCGCCTCGCCGATGCGTTTGCCGCTGCCCTGGGCGAGCTGAAGCGCCTTGTCGACCTGTGCAGAACTGACCGCGCCCTGCCGCACAAGGAGCTCGCCGATTTTCTTGCGGGATCTTGCCATGTCCGTGTGCTACCCCGTGTCTGGAAGGTGCCGGGTCGGCCGCCGACGATCGTTGGAGCCGATCGCCGGGCTCCGCCCTTGGTTGTTTTTCCGTGCGCCGGGCCGTGCCGCCCCTTTACCCCGCCGGGCTGCGCCGGCCCAAGCATACTGTAGGGACTGCACACCGACCGCTCAGAGGCGCACTTCGCCGAACATGTCTTCGCACGAAACACATCATCCGTTCCCTCCGCGTCGCGTGCTGATCACTGCCGGCCCGACGCGCGAGCCCATCGACGACGTTCGCTTTCTTGGCAACCGCAGCTCGGGGGCGCTGGGCATCGAGCTCGCGCGTGCCGCCGCACGCCTCGGTCTAACTACAACTCTCGCGCTCGGCGAATCCATTCATAATCCAAACATTTCGGGGGTTGTTCTCGCCCGGTTTGACCAGGCTCATGACCTCGAGGCGGTGCTGTCCGAGCGCATGACTAAAACGGACATCCTCGTGATGGCCGCCGCCGTCGCCGATCACACGCCACGGCACCGGCACGCCGGCAAGCTCAGCAGGCGGGAGACCGGCTCGACGACGATCGAGCTCGTCCCCACGGCCGACCTGCTCGCCGGGGCATCGGCCGCAGCCAGGCCCGACCAACTGCTCGTCGGCTTCGCCCTCGAGCCGGCCGACCGTCTCGAAGACTCGGCGCGGCGCAAGCTGCGCGGCAAAAAAGTGGATCTTATTATCGCCAATCAGCTCGAGACGATGGAGAGCGACTCGATCTCCGCAACACTCGTCGCCGGGCCCCAACTCGCCGACCTCATCAACCAACCGCCGCGGCCGCTCACCAAGACCGATTTCGCCGCGTGGCTCTGGCCTGAACTGCTGCGGCTGCACCGTGCAAAGATCACGCCATGAGCCGCCCGCGTCCCACGCCAGCCCCCCGCCGCCCCGGGGTCGCCTCCGCGGATGTGATCTACGAGGATGACCACCTTCTCGTTGCCAACAAACCCGCCGGGGTGACGACGACCGCCGGCCGGTCTGATGCGCGCCGTTCGCTGCACGACGCCGTGCTCGATCATGTCCGGTCGAACGCGGACGCCTCGATGCGGGTCCGGCCCGTGAACCACCTCGACCGTGCCGTGTCCGGGCTGGTCGTGTTCGCGAAGTCGAAGCGCATGGAGGACGCGCTCGAAACGCTGTTCCGCCGCAACACCGTGCGCCGGACCTACTGCGCGGTGGTCCGTGGACGGCTCGGGTCGGCCGAGGGCGACACGGGCACGGTGCAGACCACGAACGACCCGCACCCCAAGCGCGGGCGGCGGAGCGCGCCGTCCGAAAGGCCCGCAACGCCGGCGATCACACACTACCGCGTCGTCTCTCATCACGGCGACGTGTCGCTCGTGCAGCTCCGCCCCGAAACGCACCGGAACAATCAGCTCATCCTGCACATGCGGCAGCTCGAGCACCCGATCGTCGGCGACGAGCCAGCCTCGCCGCGTGGCCCGTCCTCTCCCCTGCTGCTGCATTTCGAGCAGATCGCCTTCGAGCACCCTCGCACCGGCCGAGACGTTCGCGTCATCGCGCCCCGACCGCCGGAGTTTGACCGGGCAATCGGAGCAACGCCGCCGCCGAAAGAGAAGCCGTCGAAACGCCCCGCCGCCGACACGTCGTGGCAGGGCGTGGCCGAGTGGTACGGCAACTACCAGTCCGCCGAGCGGAGCGATCACTTCGCCGATGTGATCCACCCCGGCGCGCTCGCTCTGCTCGGCAGCGTCCGAGGGGGCCGGGTGCTCGATGTCGCCTGCGGCGAGGGCACGTTCGCCTCGATCCTCGCCGGCCGGGGCGCCTCGGTGGTGGGCATCGACGCCGCCGCCGATCTGATCGACCAGGCCCGCGCCAAAGCCATCGCGGGGGCCCGGTTCGTGGTCGCCAACGCGGCCCGGCTCGACGACGCCGGGAAGGAAGCTCGCGGGCCGTTCGATGCCGCCTCATGCATCATGGCGCTCATGAACATCGCCGAGCTCGATGCCACGCTCGCGGGCATCGCTCGCCGCCTCGCACCCGGCGCTCCGTTCGTCGCGGTCCTGCTCCACCCGGCGTTCCGCTCGCCTCGGCAGACGGCGTGGGGCTGGGACACCAGCGATCGCCGCCAGCAGCGGCAGTACCGGCGGGTGGACGCGTACCTCTCCGAAACCCGAACGCCGATCGTCATGAACCCCGGCAAGGCGGCTCACGGCGAGCCGGTCGTCGAGACCTGGACCTTCCATCGCCCGGTCTCGGCATATGTCCGCTCGCTTTCCGCCGCCGGCTTCGTCGTTGATGCCCTCGACGAATGGCCCAGCCTGCGAACCAGCGAGCCCGGCCCACGGGCCGACGAAGAAAACCGGGCCCGCGCCGAGATCCCGCTCTTTCTCGGCATCCGAGCGATCAGGTCGAACCGAACCGACTGACCGATGGCCGCGGGCGAAACCAAGTCGTGCGTCGTCTGCGGACGGCTCATCGAGTGGCGCAAGAAGTGGGAACGCGACTGGGACAGCGTCCGCTACTGCTCGGACGCCTGCCGGAAACGCAAGCGTTCGCCCACCGACGACGCGCTCGAGCGGGCGATCCTCGATCTGCTGAGCGGTCGAGACGCGGGCAAGACGATCTGCCCGAGCGAAGCGGCGAAGGCGGTCGACGCCGCACACTGGCGCGATCTCATGGAACCCGCCCGCATGGCGGGGCGTCGGCTCGTCGAACGGGGCGAGGTGGTGTTCACCCAGCAGGGGCGCATCGTCGATCCCTCGACCGCCAGGGGTCCGATCCGGATCAGACGGCGGTGACACCGAAGCGCTGCCGCAGCTTCTTCGCGCCCACCGTGATCTCGACGCGTTCGCTCTCCTTCAGGCGATCGACGTTCTTGAGGATCATGGCCATGCGGTTGTTCGCGCGGAACGTCTCGCGGTGGCGGATCAGAAAGTCCCAGTAGAGGGTGTTGAAGGGGCACGCGTCGTCACCCGTGCGTTTCGCGATGCTGTAGCGGCAGCCGCCGCAGTAGTTGCTCATCCGCTGGATGTACTTCCCGCTCGCCGCGTAGGGCTTGGTGCCCACGACGCCCCCGTCGGCGTGCATCGCCATGCCGACGACGTTCGGCGCCGTCACCCAGTCGATGCCGTCGGCGAACATGCCCAGGTACCAGTCGGCGACCTGCTTCGGCTCGACCCCAGCGAGCATCGCGAAGTTGCCCATGACCATCAGCCGGGGGATGTGGTGCGCGTACGCGTCGTCGACCACCGACCCGATGCAGTCGGCCATGCAGGCCATGTCGGTGTCGGCGGTCCAGTAGAAATCGGGCAGCGCGCCGTCGTCGCCGAGCTCGTTGCGATCGCCGTAGCCCGGGCCCTCGTGGAAGTACACGCCCCTGATAAACTCACGCCAGCCGATGTGCTGCCGCACGAAGCCCTCCACGGAGTTGAGCGGTGTGTGGCCCTTCTCATAGGCCTCGATGGCTCGCGCGGCGCACTCTCTGGGTGAAATCAGATGCAGGTTGACCGCGGGGGAGAGCCTGGCGTGGTAGAGCGTGCGCTGGCCCGTCCACATCGCGTCTTCGTACGGCCCGAAGCGGTGCAGGCGGTTGTCGATAAAGTCGCCGAGTGCCTCGAGCGCTTGCTCCCGCGTCACGGGCCAGCCGAAGCCGTCCATCGAACCGGGCAGGTCGGGCATCCGCCGCTCGACGAGGTCGATGACCTCGCGCGTGATCGCGTCAGGCTCGAAGCTCGGCGGGGGCGAGGGCCTTGGCGGTCCCTTGAACGTCTCGCGGTTGTCCTTGTCGTAGTTCCACTCGCCGCCGACGGGTTCGCCGCCGTCCATCAGCATGCCCAGCTTCCGCCGCTGCTCGCGGTAGAAGAACTCCATCGTCAGCTGCTTGCGGCCCTTCGCCCAGGTGGCGAACTCGGCGGGCGTCGTCAGAAAGTGCGTGTCGTCCAGGATCTCGAGCCGCGCCCCTGCCTTGCCGGCCGCCGACTGCAGCGCCTTCCGTACCCGGTGATCGCCCGGTTCGACCGCCACCACCCGCTCGGCCTGAAGCCGCTCGATCGCGCGCATCACCTCGCCGTGGAACGACTGCGTATTGCTCTCGTCGTCGAGCCGAACATACTCGACCCGCAGCCCCCGCTGCTCTCGGAGCCACAAGGCGTAATGCCGCATCGCCGCCAGGAACATCGCCGTCCGCTGCCTGTGGCTCGCCGGGTTGCGGCTCTCGCTCTCGACTTCCATCATCAGCACCGCGTCGCGCTTCGCGTCGATCTGTTCGAGAATCGGCGATTTGTGATCGAGCTGATCGCCCAGCACAACATAAAGCGTGTGGGCAGCGGATCGAAGCGGACGGAGACTGAATGACGCGGTCATGCTGAGGTGTTCGACCCCGGCGGAGCCGCCGATGCGGCTAGAGCTGCGACAGGAATCGCAGGTCGTTCTCGAACAGCAGGCGGATATCCGGGATGCCGTACTTGCCCATCGCGAGCCGCTCGATGCCGAAACCCCACGCGAAGCCGGACCACTGCTCCGGGTCGATGCCGCAGGCCTCGAGCACGTTCGGATCGACCATGCCGCAGCCGCCGAGCTCGATCCACTCGGCGGGCCTGTCGGGCCTGAGCTGGATCATCATGTCGAACTCGGCCGAGGGCTCGGTGAAGGGGAAGAAGCTGGGGCGGAGCCGAACCTCGGCTTCGGCGCCAAAGTACGCCCGCGCGAACTGGAGCAGCGTCGTCTTCAGGTCGACCATCGACACGCCGCGATCGATGTACAGCCCCTCGAGCTGGTGGAACATGAAGCTGTGGGTCGCGTCGACCGTGTCGGGCCGGTAGACCCGCCCGGGCGAGACGACCTTCAGCGGCGGGCCCGAGCCGTCCTTCACCGCCTGCTCCATCACGCGGATCTGCACTGTCGAGGTCTGGCTCCGCATCATCCGCGGCACATCCGTGGTCACGGGGTCATCGACATAGAAGTTGTCGATCGGATCGCGGGCCGGGTGCTCGTGCGGGATGTTCAGCTTCACGAAGTTGTGCTCGTCGTCCTCGAGCTCGGGGCCCTCGGCCACGTCGAACCCCAGCCGGGCGCACACCTCGACGAGCTCGTCGCGCACCCGAGTCAAGATGTGCCGACGCCCGGGCCGGGACACCGAGATCGATCCCGGTTCGGTCACGTCGATGAACGCCGCGGCCGACGAGCCACCGCCCGCACGCTGCTTGCTCGCTTCGAACGCCTCCTCGAGCGCGACCTTGACCGCGTTGGCCTTCTGACCTGCCGCCGGCTTGTCGTCCTTGGGCACATCCTTCATGCCCGCCATGGCGGCCTTCAGCTTGCCCTTGCTGCCGAGATACGCGATGCGCCACGCCTCGACCGCGTCGGCGGACGAAGCGGATGCCAGCGCAGCGATACCCTCGCGCTGGAGCTGGTCGAGTTGGTCAAGAAAGTCCGACATCGTCGGCTCACTGTATCCGGAGCTCGAAGAGGCGTCGCAGACGGCTCGGGCCGAGACCGATCAGCTCTCGGCCGACTCGTCGCCGCCCTCGGCTTCCGGCTGCGGGTCCGCTGCCGCGGGGGCCGCGGCCGCCGCGGCCCCGGGGGCCGACACCTTGTCCTTGATCGACGCGAAGTACGCGGAGCGACGGTCGGCCTTGCGGCGGCGTGTGCTGGGGCGGCCGCCGATCTCGGGGCCTTCCTCCGCGCCGACGAACTGGATCAGCACCAGCTCCGCGGCGTCGCCGAGGCGGTGCTTGCCGAGCTTGACGATGCGGGTGTAGCCGCCCTGGCGGTCCGCGAAGCGGGGCGCAACGTTCTCGAAGATGTGGCGCACGAGACGCGGGGCCTTTCGGAGCTCGCCGTACCGGTTGCGCTCGGTCTGATCGGCCGGGGGCAGATCGAAGAACTGCTCGGCGATCTCGGTCTGGGTCTCGAAGCTCTGCCGCTCCTGCTCGGTCGCGTCCTTGGGCAGGTAGCGCCAGTCGAAGGCGAGGCGGTCGCGGCCCAGCATCGCGATGACGCGACGGCGTGCGTGCAGGTCGCCTCGCTTGGCCTTGGTGACCACCTTCTCGACGAACGGCTGGACGGCCTTCGCCTTGGGCAGTGTCGTCACCACCTGGCCGTGCTCGAACAGGCTTGCCGCGAGGTTGCGCAGCATCGCCTGCCGGTGCGAGGAGGTCCGATTCAGTTTGTAGCCGGCCTTGCGGTGCCGCATGTCATTCGCTCCAGTCCGTCAGTCGCCCGGGACGCATCAAGCGCCGGTCGTCGCTCCCACCTGATATCCCTCGGGAAGCTGCATGCCGAGCTCGAGGCCCAGGTCCAGCAGCTTCCGCTTCACCTCACGCAGCGAAGTGCGGCCGAACGCGCGGAGCTTGAGCAGATCCGCGTCGTTGTACTGCACCAGCTGCGCCACCGTATCGATCCGTGCCGACTCCAGGCAGTTGCTCGCCCGGACCGACAGATCAAGGTCGGCCAGCGGCATGTCCAGCTTGCGGATGAGTTCCTCGTCCACGCCCGCCGCGGCCGCCGCCTCTTCCGAGACGCGCTGCTCGCCCAGCTCCAGGTACTGCACGAACGGGTTGAGGTGCTTCCGCATGATCTTGGCGGCCTCGACCAACGCCATCTCGGGCGTGACCGTCCCGTTGGTCCAGATCTCGAGCAGCAGCTTGTCGTAGTTGGTCTTCTGACCGACCCGCGTCTCCTCGATCTTGTACCGCACCCGCTGCACGGGCGAGTAGATCGCGTCGACCGGGATCATGCCGATCTCCTGATCCTCGTCGTCGTCGTACTGCTCGGCCGCCGGCACGTAGCCCCGGCCCTTGCCGATGGTCAGTTCCATCTCGAAGTCGATGTCGGTGGTCAGCGTCGCGATCACCAGGTCCGGGTTCATCACGGTGACCGAGGTGTCGCCCTCGATCAGATCGGCCGTCACTTCGCCCGGGCCCTGGGCCGCCAGGCGGAGCGTCTTGGGCTCGTCACCCTCGAGCTTCACGACGAGGTTCTTTACATTCAGGATGATGTCCGTGACATCTTCCATGACGCCGGGAAGCGAGCTGAACTCGTGCTCAACGCCTTTGATCTTCACCGCCGTGACCGACGCCCCCTCGAGCGAGGAGAGCAGGATGCGGCGGAGGCTGTTGCCCACGGTGGTGCCAAAGCCGCGCTCGAACGGCTCGACCACGAACCGAGCGAAGGTTTCACCCGAAAATTTCGGGTCGGCGGCGATTTTCGACGGGAGTTCCAGACCACGCCAGCGGACTCGGAGCATGCACGCACCTCAATACCCCGGCCGAGATCTCTGCTCAACTCGATCGTTCACGGATCAGGCACGCGCCGGGGGTGTTCGCGCCTGCGCCTTCTTTCGATCGAGCACTGGGGGCGACGCTGATGCCGCGGCCCCGTTCATCCGTCACCAGCGGCGTTAGACCCGCCGCTTCTTCTTGGGCCGGCAGCCGTTGTGAGGCACCGGGGTGTGGTCTTCGATCGCCGACACGCGGATGCCACAGGACGCAACGCCCTGAATCGCGGCTTCGCGGCCAGCGCCGGTGCCCTTGATCCGGACCTCGACCTCGTGCAGGCCCATCTTGCGGACCTTCTGGCCGACCGTCTCGCCCGCGCGGGTCGCGGCAAAGGGCGTCGCCTTCCGCGTGCCCTTGAACCCGATCGTGCCGGCCGAGTCCCAAGCCAGCGTCTCGCCGTTCAGATCGGTGATCGTCACCAGCGTGTTGTTGTGCGTCGCCTTGACATGCACGATGCCCTTCGCGACGTTCTTGCGGATCTTCTTCTTTGCCATCTCGTATCGATCCTGTCGCCGGCCGCGTGCACCACGGGCCAGGCCATGTACAGCGCTGGATTAGCCCTTGATGCCCTTCTTGCCGGCGACCGTCTTCTTGCGGCCCTTCCGCGTGCGGGCGTTGCACTTCGTCCGCTGACCCCGCGTCGGGAGACCCCGGCGGTGGCGTTCGCCCCGGTAGCTGCGGATCTCGCGGAGCCGCTGGATGTTCTGGCCAACCTGCCGACGGAGCGCACCCTCGACGATGTAGCCCGAGTCGATGATCCCGTTCACGGCCGCGACCTGCAGGTCGTCGAGCTCACGCGCCCGCAGATCCGGGTTGATCTGCGCCTCGCCGAGGATCTCGGCCGCGAACTTCGGGCCCACGCCATGGATGTACTGCAGGGCGTAGTAGATCTTCTTGTTGTCGGGGATGTCCACACCAGCGATACGCGGCATGCCTAACTCCTGCAACGGGCGAGCCTCGCCCGAATACCCATCGGACTGGTTCTCAGCCCTGGACCTGCTTGTGCTTGGGATCCGTCTTGCAGATCACCCGAACTTTGCCCTTGCGACGGATGACCTGGCAACCGCTGCACATCCGCTTGACGCTCGACCGAACCTTCATTGCTCAGACCCCAAATCTCGCGTCCGGAACACGCCCCGACGCTGCCGCGGCGGGACGAAACACGTTCATTCATGAAACAACCGCTCGGAAACTCCCAGCGCGGTCGTCACGATAGGCTCGCCCGGAGCACGATCGCCACCGGACGCACCAGAATCAGCCCAAATTCCTCAGTGCCGGTACGTGATCCGAGCCTTGCTCAGGTCGTACGGGCTGATCTCTACTGTCACGGTGTCACCTGGCAAAATCCGAATGTAGTTCATCCGCATCTTGCCGGAGACGTAGCCGAGCACTTCCTTGTCGTTGGGGAGGCGCACGCGGAACATGGCGTTGGGCAGCGCCTCGACCACCTCGGCTTCAAACGTGAACTTGTCGTCCTCTTTACTCATGAGCCGCCATAGTAGGACCGCCGATCGGGCCGGTCGCCTCTTTCCGCTTCCGCCACGATGATTACCCGCGGGGCCCGCGGATCTTGGGCCCGCGGTCGTTGCCGTCGGGGTTGCCCAGGAAGCCCGCGTAGTTCCGCATCAGCAGGTTCGCCTCGACCCGCTGGACGAAGTCGAGGATCACAGACACACAGATCAGCAGGCCCGTACCACCAAGAAACTGCGTCACCTGGAAGTCGACATTCAGCGCGCGGTTCACCACCATGGGCAGAACCGCGATGACCGCGAGGAACGCCGCACCGACATAGGTGATCCGCTCCATGACGGTTTCGAGGTACTCGGCCGTCCGCGGCCCCGGTCGGAGCCCGGGGATGAACGAGCCGTTGTCGCGCAGCTGCTTGGACATCTCTTCCGGGTTGAACTGCACGGTGATCCAGAAGTAGCTGAAGAAGTACACCATGATGATGTACAGGAAGACATACGGGAACTCGCCGAAGTTGAACGATCGGCTGAGCCACGACACAAAGCCCTTGAACGCCGAACCCTGGTCGACGGATCCGTCGATCGCCCCGAAGAGCACCGACGGGAAGATCATGAGCGAGCTGGCAAAGATGATGGGCATGACGCCGCCGTGGTTCACACGAAGCGGCAGGTAGCTCCGCTGCCCGCCCACGACCTGCCGGCCGCGAGTGTGCTTGGCCTGCTGAATCGGGATGCGCCGCTGGGCGACGGTCATGATGACCGAGCCCGCAACGATGATGATGAAGCCCAGCAGCAGAAGAAGCAGGCCCATCGGCCCGAGCTTGTCGGTATCGCCCGGCTCGTAGTTGTTCACGACCCACATCACCGCGCCCGGCATGCCGGCCAGGATGCCCGCCATGATGATCATCGAGACACCGTTGCCGATGCCGTACTTGTCGATCTGCTCGCCAAGCCACATCAGGAACATCGTTCCCGCCGTGAGAGCCGAAACGGCCATCACCCACCACAGCGGATTCCCTGACCACTGGGCGTACACGAGCCCGCCCCCACCGCCGGCGTTGGTGATGAAGCTCAGCCAGGCGATTGCCTGCACGATGCACAAGCCCACGGTCGTGTACCGAGTCCATTCCTGGATCTTCTGCCGGCCTGTCGGCCCTTCCTGCTGAAGCCTCTTCAGCGTGGGCGAGACCGACTGCAGCAGCTGGAAGATGATCGCGGCCGAGATGTACGGCATGATGCCCAGGCCGAAGATGGTCGACTGGCTGAACGACCCGCCCGAAAAAATCGCGACGTACTGCGCCGCGCGGCCGGCCGCGGTGCCCTGCGAGGCCTGGAGCTGGAAGAAGTCCGTCAGCGCGCTCTGATCAACGCCCGGCAGCGGGATCCAGTAGCCGATGCGATAGACCGCGAGCATCCCGAGCGTGAAAAGAATCTTCGTGCGCAGTTCGCCCACGCGGAAGACGTTCACGATCGCTTGCAGCATGCCTCGGGTCGCTCCATCGGCCGCCCGGCCCGGGCGGTCGCTTCTGCATGGTTGGCGTTAGCTCTCGCCGCGGCGCAGCTTCTTGGTCAGATTCTTCGGCGCGCGGTCGTCGCTGTTGCGGTCGACGCCGCGGACCTTGTCCCGCCGCGTCCCGGTCTCGTGGACGCTGCCGCCCGCGGCCTCGATGTGCTTCTTGGCTCCGCCGGTGACCCGGTTGACCCGCACATCGAGCTTGACCTTGAGCCCGCCCTCGTCCACCGAGCCGAGGACTTTCACGTCACGACTGTCGTCGCGGACCAGGCCCGCCTTGACGAGCGACGCGTTGGTCACCTCGCCGCCCGACTTGAACGCGTCGCTCTTGGCAATCTCGCGGAGGTTGACCGTCCAGAACCGCGTCTCGAACTGAACGTTCGAGAAGCCGAGCTTGGGCATCCGCCGGAAGTACGGCATCTGCCCGCCCTCGAACTGGAAGCGGGTGCTGTGGCCCCGGCGGCTGCCAGCGCCCTTGTGACCCCGGCCGGACTGCTTGCCCCAGCCGGAACCGTGGCCCCGACCGATGCGCTTGCGCTTGCGGCTCTTGCCAACCTTCTCGGTGATCTCGTGGATCATCATCGCTTCGTTACCTCCGGCCACGTGCGGCGGCCAGCACAGAAATCAATCGTTCACGCGTCGGCGGGCTTGTCGCCCTCGGCCGGTGCGTCCTCCGCCTTGGCTTGCTCGTCGGCGGATGCCTCGGCCGGTGCTTCCTCGGCCTTGGTCTCCTCGGGACGCTCGACGCGGACATCGTCCGCGGTCAGCACCCGGCCCTTGGCGGCGCCGGCGGCGGGGGTGCCCATGAACCGCTGCCCGCGAGCAACGCGCTCCTCGATGTCGGTCTCGCCGAGGTCGACGCCGCGGAGCTCTTCGATCAGCTCCTTCGTGCGAAGCTGAGAGAGCGCGTGGAACACGGCCTTGATCACGTTGACCTTGTTGGTCGACCCGTAGCACTTGGTCATGCAATCGGTGATGCCCACGAGCTCGAGGATCGAACGCACGCTCGAGCCCGCGATGACGCCCGTACCGGGCGAGGCCGGGAGCAGGCGGACTCGGGACGCGAGGAACCGGCCCTCGACCTCGTGCGGGATCGTGCCGCCCAGCAGCGGGACCTTGATCGTCTCGCGGCGCGCGTGCTTCTCGGCCTTCTCGATCGCGGTCGGCACTTCGGTGCTCTTGGCGTGACCGTAACCGATCTTGCCCCGGCGATCGCCGACGATCACCATCGCGCCGAAGCTGAACCGGCGTCCGCCCTTGACGGTCGCGGCGGTCCGGAAGATACCGGCCGTGTGCGACTCCATCTGGCCCGACTGTTCCATCAACTCTGCCATAGTCGTCCCATCCGCGGCACCTCGCCGCGCCCAGCTGCCATTCAGAACTTCAGTCCGCCCTCACGCGCCCCCTCGGCGAGCGACTTCACCCGCCCGTGGAAGCGGAAGCCTCCTCGGTCGAACACAACCTCGCTCACGCCCTTGGCCTTCGCCTTCTCGGCGAGCATCTGCCCCACGGCCTTGGCAGCGTCGGCGTTGCCCGTCTTCTCCACGGCCACGCCTTTGTCCCGCGTCGACGCGGAGGCGATTGTCACGCCCTCCATGTCGTCGATGACCTGGGCGTAGATGTGGTTCAGCGAGCGGAAGATCGCGAGACGGGGCTTGGCCGCCGTGCCCGAGACAACCTTGCGGATGCCCTTGCGCCGACGCCACTGCCGCTTGGCCTTGAGCTTGTTCCTGTTCATCGATCCAGACCTCCGAACGACCGCTGTCGCCCGCACTGTGCAGCGCTTAGCTGCCGAACTGCTTGCCCTGCTTCCGCTTGATGACCTCGTCCGCGTACCGGATGCCCTTGCCGTTGTACGGCTCGGGCTTGCGGACCTTGCGTGCCCTGGCCGCGAACTCGCCGACCTGCTGCTTGTCGGCGCCCTCAACCCGGATCGTCTGCTTCTCCGCCGTAACGGTCAGCCCCGCCGGGATCTCGACGAACGCCGGGTCGGCGTAGCCGACCTGGAGCTTGAGCCGCTGGCCCTGCACCTCGGCGCCCCAGCCGACGCCCTCGACCTGCAGGCCCTTCTTGTAGCCCTTGTCGACGCCCTCGAGCATGTTGCTGATCAGCGCCCGCGTGGTGCCCCACAGCGCCCGGGCCTGGCGCGTGGCCTGGCCCCTGATCGAGCAGACGACCGACTTCTCATCCTCGCCCCACCCGATCGCGATCTCGTCCCGGAAGGTGCGCGTGAGCGTGCCCTTGGGACCCTCGGCCGTCACGGTCTGCCCGTTGATGGACACCTTGACTCCGTTGGGGATCTCGACCGGCTTGATTCCGACTCGCGACATCGCTTCGCTCCCGTTCCTTCTTTACTCGACCGTGCAGAGCAGCTCGCCGCCCACTCGCTTCTCGCGGCAGGTCCGATCGCTCAGCACGCCGCTCGACGTCGATACAATCGCGATCCCCATGCCCTGCAGCGGGCGGGGAAGCTCCTCGACCTTGGCGTACAGCCGACGCCCAGGCTTGCTCTCGCGGTGCAGCCGATGGATGATCTGCTCGCCCCGCGGGCCGTACTTCAGCTTGACGCGGATGAGGCCCTGGCGGCCGTCCTCGATCACATCGTAGCCCGTGATGTAGCCCTCGCTCTTGAGCACATCCGCGATGCCGCGGCAGACCTTGCTGTTCAGGCAGTCCACCGTCTTGGCGCGGTTCCGGACCGCATTGCGGATCCGGGTGATCATGTCGGCGATCGGGTCGCTCATCGTCATCGGTTCGCTCCTGGCCCTTCAATCGGGCCTTTGGCTCCAGCCTCTCGCCTTACCAGCTCGACTTCCGCATGCCCGGGACCTTGCCCTCGAGCGCCAGCTTCCGCAGCATGATCCGGCTCACACGGAACTTGCGGTACACGCTGCGGGCGCGGCCCGTCAGCTCGCACCGACGCACCGTCCGCGTCGAGAACTTGGGCGTCTTCTTGGTCTTGGCGATCTGTGCCTTGCTGGCCATCTTCGAAACCTCAATATGCCGCGCACCGGCGGCCGTGCGTCTCTCGCTCGTTACTTCCTCGCGGGTTCGGGCTTGCGGAACGGCATGCCCAGCTGCTCGAGCACGAACCGGCTCTTATCCGCGTCCGAGTTCTTGAACACCACATTGATGTGCATGCCGTGGGTGAAGTTCACCTCGGCCATGTTGATCTCCGGGAACACGCCCTGCTCGACCAGGCCGAACGAGTAGTTCCCCTGCCGATCGAACGACTTGGTCGGCAGTCCCCGGAAGTCCTTGATGCGCGGCGTCGCCAGGTGGATCAGACGATCCAGGAAGTGCCACATCCGTTCGCGACGCATCGTGACCATGACCGCCGATTCGTAGCCCTCGCGGACCTTGAAGTTCGACACGCTCTTCTTGGCCCGGATCAGGATGGGCTTCTGGCCCGAGACCTGCGTCAGCGTCTCGATCACCGTCGTGCGGACATTGGCCGGAACCTTCGTGCCGTCGAGGTGCCGACCGATGTTCACGTTGATCACGATCTTCTCGAGCTTCGGCTGCGCCATCGGGTTGGCCAGGTCGAACTTCTCGGCCACCTGCTTGCGCACGCTCTCCTCGAAGAGCCTGGCGAGCCGGGGCTCGTTCGGCGGCACCACCGGTGCGTCGCTGCTTTTCTTGTTCTTCGCCATCGATCTGCTCCGGGCCTCCGGTGAGGGCCGTCTTCCTTCGTGTTACTTCTTCTTCGCGGGCGAGACACGCCCCAGCACGGCACCGTTGCGGACCGCGACACGGTCCTTGCTGCCATCCTCGTTGATCTTGAACCGCACCCGCGTCGGCTTGCCGTCGACCACGGGGCTCACATTCGAGATGTGGATCGGGCTCTCTCGGGTGACCTTTGAGCCCTGCGGGTTGAGCTGCGACCGCTTGATGTGCTTGGTCCGCAGGTTCACGCCCTCGACCCACACGCGGTCGTTCGAGGCGTCCACCCGCGAGACCTTGCCGGTCTGGCCCTTGTTTGCCCCGGCGGTGACCATCACCTCGTCGCCCTTGCGAACGTGCATCGCCATGTCACACCACCTCCGGAGCAAGCGAAACAATCTTCATGTAATTCCGGTCACGCAACTCGCGGGCGACCGGCCCGAAGATGCGGGTGCCCTTGGGGTTGCCCTCGTCGGAGATCAGCACGACCGCGTTTGTATCGAACGCCACGTACGACCCGTCGCGGCGACGCGTGGGCTTCTTCGAGCGGACGATCACGGCCTTCGACTTGTCGCCGGGCTTGATGTCCGCGCCCGGCAGGGCCTTCTTGATCGACACCAGCACGCGATCCCCCACGTACGCCGTCCGGCGCGTGAAACCGCCCCGGCGCGTCGATCCGCGGTACACGCGGATCACGTAGGCGATCTTGGCCCCCGAGTTGTCCGCGACTTCACACCGTGATTCTTGCTGCAGCATTGCTCAGCCTCACACCTTCTTCAAAGCCACGCCTGAGCATGGCCGCTCTCGGATCGCCTCACGCGCCCGGACGCTTCTCCACGATCCGAACGAGCTCCCAGCTCTTGGTCTTGCTCTTGGGCCGGCACTCGCGGACCTCGACGCGGTCGCCGAGCTCCGACTCGTTGTTCTCGTCGTGCACCTGGAGCACCGTCCGCCGCTTGACGAACTTGCCGTACTTGGGGTGCTTCGCCATGTAGGCGACAACGACCTTGCGCGTCTTGTTGGCCTTGTCGGACTCGACGAACCCGATCTTGGTCACGGCCTTCGAGTCGCTCTGGATGGTTGCTTGCTCAGTCACTCGCTGGTCCTCTCGCCGACCACCGCCGGCTCCGTTCCGTCAACCGCCTGCTGGTTCTCGATCAGGCCCCTGTGGTTTCCATCTGCCGCCGCGTCTGCTCCGTCCGCAGCCGCGCCACGTTGCGGCGGATCGTGCCGAACTGGCTCGTGTCTTCGACCTTGTCCGTCACCGTCGCGCTGCGGAGCCGGAACATCTGGTCGCGGAGCTTGCGGATCGTGCCGCCGATCTCCTCGTCCGACATGTCGCGGATCTTGCCGACTTCCAGGACGTCTTTCTTTGCCATCGCGGTGCTCCTGCCTTTCGCCGGCCCTTAGACCGTCACCCGCCGCTTCACGAACCGGCACCGCACCGGCATCTTCATCGCGATCCGAACCATCGTGGACCGGGCGAAGCTCTCCGTCACGCCGGCCATCTCGAAGAGCATGGTGCCCTCCTTGACCCGGGCCGCCCAGTAGTCCACATCCGCCTTGCCCTTGCCCATTCGGGTTTCGAGCGGCTTCTTGGAGACGGGCTTGTCGGGGAAGACGCGGATGAACAGCTTGCCCTGGCGCTTCGAGAAGTGCTGGGCGGCGATTCGGCCGGCCTCGAGCTGCCGCGCCGTGATCCACGCGCTCTCGAGCGCCTGCAGGCCATAGTCGCCGTACGCGACGTAGTTCCCCTTCGTCGCCTTCCGGTTGACGCGGCTCGTGCGGCGGAATTCCTTCCGGTGCCGAACCCGCTTGGGCATCATCGCCATGACGAAACTCCAACCTTCTCGCCGCGGTCACACCCGCGAGCGTCTCGTTGCCTACCTGCGACCACGCGCCCGGGCCATGCCGCCCGCCGCGTTCGAAGCCGTATCGTCCTGCTCGGTCGAGTACGGGCCCTTGTAGATCCACACCTTCACACCGATCGCGCCGTACGCCGTGAAGCTCTCCGCGAAGCCGTACTCCACGTTCGCCTGCAGCGTGCTCAGCGGGAGCGAACCGTGACGGACATCGACCTTGCGGCTCATCTCAGCGCCGCCCAGGCGGCCCGAGATCAGGATCCGAACTCCCTGTGCGCCCGCCTGCATCACGGCCTCGCCACGCATCTTGATCGCCCGGCGGAAGCCGCGGCTCTTCTTGAGCTGCTCGGCGACCGACTCGGCGACCAGCTGCGCCGACAGGTCCGGGTTCTTGATCTCGATGATCGAGATCGCGACCTTCCGGCCCGTCATGTACTGCAGCTCCTGCGTGATCCGCTCGACCTCGGCACCCTTGGGGCCGATGACCAGGCCCGGGCGGGCCGTGCGAACGATCACCTTCAGCTCCTCGCGCGTCCGCTCGATCAGGATCTCGCTCACCGCCGCGTACGGCGGCTTGCGGTTGAGCCGATCGTCCAGGAACTTGCGGATCTTCTCGTCCTCGACGAGCAGCTCGCCGAACAGCGCCTTGGGCGCGTACCAGCGGCTGCGGTGGGTCTCGGTCACACCGAGACGCAGGCCGAAGGGGTGCGTCTTCTGTCCCATCAGTTCCGCTCCTCGATCGAGATCGTGATGTGGCTGGTGCGCTTCAGGATCGGGTGCGCCCGGCCGCGGTCCTTCGGGCGGAACCGCTTGATGTGTGGGCCCTCGTCGACCCGGCTTTCGCTCACAAACAGCAGGCGGTCGTCCACATCGGCGAGCTCCGCCTCGGCATAGGCCGCGGTCAGGGCCTTCTGCACGTTTGTCGCGGCCCGCTTGGTCGAGAAGGTGAGCATCTCGAGCGCCTCGCTGACCGGCTTGCCGCGGATCGCGTCCGCGACCAGCCGAGCCTTGAGCGGGCTGCCCCGGTGATGCCGAACCTCGCTCGTGAACCGTGCGATGTCCTTCGCGGGCGCACCGAGGGCCGCGGCCAACGCGCCGATGTCGGACGCCCGGCAGCGCGGGTGGTCCCGGCCCGACATCCAGTTGCGGACGGCCGTCGCCGCCGCCGCGGGCTTCATGCCGTTCCGAGACGCGACCGCCTGAGCCAGCTGCTCGACGTTCACGCCGCGCTCCGCGGCGAGCTTCTTGAGTTTGTCCTTCTGGAGCCTCATGGCCTCAACCTCTCGACTGGCGTTGCTTCAACCCGGAACCGACTCAGCGGCCCGACTTGATGCCTTCCTTCTTGTTCGTGTGACCCCGGAACGTCCGCGTGTGGCTGAACTCGCCCAGCTTGTGCCCGACCATGTCCTCGGTGACATACACCTCGAGGAACGCTCGACCGTTGTGCACCTGGAACGTGTGACCCACGAACTCGGGCACGATCGTGCACCGGCGCGCCCAGGTCTTGATCGGCTCACGCCGCCCGTCCTCGACGAGCTTCTCCACCTTCCGGTAGAGCTTCTCGTCCACAAACGGGCCCTTTTTCAGACTCCGACCCATGCGTTCCTCGCTCCCGCCTTACTTGACCTGGCCATAGCGCTTGCTCACGCGACGACGGATGATGAGCTTCGAGCTCGGCTTACTCTTGTCACGCGTCCGACCGCCCTTGGCGTGCGTGCCCTGGCGGTTCACCGGGGCCCGGCCGCCCTTGGACCGCCCCTCGCCACCGCCCAGCGGGTGCGCGTCATGGCTCATCGCCACGCCGCGCGTCTTCGGACGACGGCCCAGATGACGGTTGATGCCCGCCTTGCCGAGCCGACGGTTCTGGTGGTCGGTGTTGCCGACCTGGCCCACGGTGGCGCGGCACTCGACCGACACGCGACGCGACTCGCCCGAGGGCAGCACCAGCGTTGCGTACTGGCCTTCCTTGTTCATCAGACGAGCCGCAGACCCGGCCGACCGGCACATCTGCGCCCCCTTGCCCGGCTGCAACTCGACGCAGTGAACGTTCAAACCCGTGGGGATGAACTTCAGCGGCAGCGAGTTGCCGACGCTCGGCTCGATCGGCTTGGTCGTGTGGCTCATGACCTCCTGGCCGTCCTTCAGACCGACCGGGGCGATCACGTACCGCTTCACGCCGTCGCTGTACTCGATCAGCGCGATGTTGCAGGTGCGGTTCGGGTCATACTCGATGCCGATCACCTTGCCGGCGATGCCATCGCGGTCGGCCCGGCGGAAGTCAATCTTGCGGTAGCGGCGCTTCGCCCCGCCGCCGCGACCGCGAACGGTGATCTTGCCCGAGTGGTTGCGTCCGCCCGACTTCTTCAGCGGGGCCAGCAGCGACTTCTCGGGCTTCTGCTTCGTGATCTCGTCACCGGTCAGCACGCTCGCGTTGCGGCGACCAGGACTCGTCGGCTTGTAGACTCGGATTCCCATTCGTTCAGTCCTTCCGTCCCGTCAGCCCTAAGGGCCCGATCAGAACAGCTCGATCGCCGAGCCCTCGGCGAGCTTCACTGTGGCCTTCTTCGTGTTCGACTCGGCCGCGTACCCGTAGCGGTAGCGGCGGACCTTGCCCTTGCGAACCTGCGTCGCCACCCCGGTCACCTTGACGCCGTAGAGCTGCTCGACGGCGAGCTTGATGTCGTCCTTGGTGGCCCGGCGGTCCACCTCGAAGGTGTACCGGCCCTCTTCCATCGCCGCGGTCGATTTCTCGGTCACGATCGGCTTCTTGACAACGTACGCCGCGTCCATCAGCTGGCCTCCTCAGTCTTGGCAGCGGCCTCGCCGCGGACCTTCTTGCCCCGAGGCTTGGCGTTCCGACGCGGCTTCCGCTCGTGCCGGCCCATCGGGTCGACCTTCGCCTGCTTGCCCGTCTGCGAGGTCGGGCCGGCGAGCCACGCCTCGAGCTCCGACTTGCCGATGATCAGGTAGCGGTGGTTGAGCATCTCGAACGCGGTCATCTGGCTCATCGGGATCAGCTCGATGTCCGCCACGTTCCGGGCGCTCTTGCGGACGGCGTCCGACCGCTGCGGGTCCTCGCTCAGCACGATCAGGGCCGAACGATCGAGCTTCAGCGACGCGAGAAACGCCACGAAGTCCCTGGTCTTCGGGGCGGGCATCGAGAGATCGTCGATCACACGGATCTCGCTGCCAAACTTCCCGGAGCCGAGGATCTTGGCCAGGAGCGCGTTGCGGTTGGCCTTGCGGCGCATTTTGACCGGCATCGTCTGGCGGAAGTCCTCACGGGTGGAGGTCTTGGCGAACGCCCGGCCGCCGCCGCGGAACTGGGCGACCTTGCGCGTCGAGTGACGCGCGTTGCCCGTGCCCTTCTGCTTGTACATCTTCTTCTTCGAGCCGGAGACCATGCCCCGGCTGCGGGTGCGAGCCGAGCCCTGGCGGCGATTGGCGTGGTACATCACATACGCCTGCTTGATCAGCGCGGCGTTGATGCCTTGGTCCACCAGCGAAGCCGAAAGGGAGCCTTCATCGATCGGCATCTGCCCGACCTCGGCTCCCTGCATGTTGTACACGGGCACGTTCATCGTGTCTTCCGTCCTGACGCCTTCCTGCGCGGGGGTGGCTTGCGCCTCCCGCTGTCCTCGCCTTTGCCGGCCCGTCTCCTGTCGCCCTCCGCTCTCGGCGTCGGGCCCCCCGATACAGCTCAAGGCTGCTGTCGGAGTGGGACGTTCCGGGTCTGACTCGGCCGTCTCCGGGTCCCGGGACACGCGCCCGAAACCCAACACTTGTTCTCACCCGCCGGTTCCCGTTGGCTCTTGCCTCGGGGCCTCCCGGGCTCATCGGCGGGGCTTTTTCGTGCCCGCCGATGCAATCAACACACTCACCCGGCGACGATCGCCGCCTTGCTGCGGTACAGACGCGTCGCCGGGCGGACCCGCACGATCGCCTTGTTGTGCCCCGGCACCGGCCCCTTGACCAGCAACAGGTTCCTGTCCGCATCGATCCTGACAACGTCGAGACTCCGAACGGTCACGCGTTCAGCGCCCATCTGACCCGACATCTTCTTGCCCT
>DAIOTV010000030.1:6350-30432 GCA_036751825.1 Phycisphaerales bacterium | reverse complement strand
TTTACCCCCACTAGGACCTGAACCTAGCGCGTCTGCCAATTCCGCCACATCCGCGTGCCGGGCGGGACGATATCGCCCATCCGCCCGGGAATCTAGGAGGCCATCGGCTCAGGCCTCGACCTCCTCCAACTCGGCCTCGTCCTCGGCATCGGCCAGGTCGCCGGCGGCCTCGAACTTGCCCATCCGGTCGAGCACGGCCTGGGGCAGCTTCTTCTCCAGCACCGCCGCCCGCATCTCGTGGAACAGGTCCTCGTTCTCGGCGATGAACTTCTTCGACGCCTCCCGGCCCTGGCCCAGCCGGGTCTCGCCGTAGCTGAACCACGCCCCGCTCTTGTTCGCCACGCCCACCTCCACCGCCAGGTCGAGCAGGTCGCCCGTGATGGAGATGCCCTCGTCGAACATGATGTCGAACTCGGCGTCGCGGAAGGGCGGGGCGACCTTGTTCTTGACCACCCGGGCCCGCGTGCGGTTGCCCACGTTCTGGTCGCCGTCCTTGATCGCACCCGTCCGGCGGACGTCGATGCGGACCGAGCTGTAGAACTTCAGCGCCCGCCCGCCGGGGGTGGTCTCGGGCGAGCCGAACATCACGCCGATCTTCTCGCGGATCTGGTTGATGAAAATCACCGTGCAGCTGCTGCGGGCGATCACGCCCGTGAGCTTGCGCATCGCCTGCGACATGAGCCGGGCCTGCAGGCCCACGACCGAGTCGCCCATCTCGCCCTCGATTTCAGCACGGGGAATCAGGGCCGCGACGGAGTCGACGACGATCAGATCAACCGCGTTCGACCGCACGAGCAGCTCGACGATCTCGAGCGCCTGCTCGCCCGTATCGGGCTGCGACACCAGCAGCTCGTCGATGTTCACGCCGATCTTCTTCGCCCACGACGGGTCCAGCGCGTGCTCGGCGTCGACGAACGCGGCCACGCCGCCCTTCTTCTGCGCGTGCGCGGCAACGGTGAGGCTCAGCGTGGTCTTGCCCGACGATTCGGGCCCGAAGATCTCGACGATCCGGCCCCGGGGGATCCCCTTGCCGCCGAGCGCGATGTCGAGCGACAGAGCACCGGTCGAGATGCCCGGGATGGATAGATACGCGTCCTCGTCGAGACGCATGATCGCGCCCTGGCCGAACGACTTCTCGATCTGGCCGAGGGTGCGCTTGAGGGCTTCCTGCTTGGCGGAGTTGTCCGCGGGCTTGGCTTCGAGCTTCTTCCCCGGACCTGCGTTTTTCTTGGCCATGACGGTGGCCTCCTTGTGCCGTGCTCGTCTCGCTCGGTGGCCGGTGAACCTCTCCACAACGGGGGAAGTCGGTTCCGGGCCGGGCGTCGTCGCACCGTTCCCGACGCGGGGCGAGGCCGACCACATTGGTCGAGTCTCGGCCGGGGGCGGCATCGGTCGCGTGCCCGGCGGCGTCAGCATACGACATGTGGATTCGTTCTGTCAACGGTCGGGTGACAGATACCGACAGGATATTCGCCGAACATCGCTCGCGAGCAGCTACCGCGGCGCCAGCAGCCCGTGGGCGTGCACCAGTTCGCCGCCCTGATGTCCCGCCCAGACGACCAGCCAGGTGGCCGCCAGCGTGAGAACGGCCGCGAACCCGGCGACCAGACGCGATTTGGGCGTGCTCAGCTTCTTGACGGTCAGCATCCACCCGGCGAACGCCGCCGCGGACGCGGTCAGCGCGAACCGCGCCAGCCCGCCGATGTCGTGGTGATCCGTCGTCGCGGCCTCGGCCTCGGGCGTCGGAAAGCCCACGGTCTGAAAGTGCTGCTCGGCGGCCTCGCCCGAGTAGTACGCCAGCCAACCCCCCACCGCCGCGATCACCAGCAGCGTCAGCGTCGCCTTCGCCCACCCCCGCGAGCCCGGGCGAACAACCGCCGGCACGACGAACAGCGGCGCAAGCACCCCCAGGGCCACCGGCGTATGAACAATGAGCGGGTGCATTCCGCTCCAAGGTGGAAGCAAGGCGAGTGCGATCATGATGACACCGGGTCCTTTCTCGCTAGTCTAGCGGCATGGCTGATTCCCCCCCTACCGGCAAACCCGCTCCGACACTCCGCTCCACCACCGACGAGTTCCTCGCTCAGGAAGCCACCATCCGCGAAGGCGGCGGCGCCAAGGCCACCGAACGCCAGCACGCCAAGGGCCGACTCACCGCCCGAGAGCGCATCGACCGGCTCATCGACCAAGGCTCGTTCTTTCAAGAGTTCGGCCTCTGGGCCGCGTTCGGCATGTACACGGAGCACGGCGGCGCGCCCGGCGCGGGCGTCGTCACGGGCGTCGGCAAGGTCCACGGCCGACCCCACATGATCATCGCCAACGACGCCACCGTAAAGGCCGGCGCGTTCTTCCCCATGACCTGCAAGAAGATCATCCGCGCCCAGCACATCGCCCGCATGGCGCGACTCCCGCTGCTCTACCTCGTCGACTCCGCGGGCGTGTTTCTGCCGTTGCAGGAGGACGTCTTCCCCGACACCGACGACTTCGGGCGGATCTTCTACTTCAACAGCGTCATCAGCGCCGAGGGCATCCCGCAGATCGCCGCCATCATGGGCTTCTGCGTCGCCGGCGGCGGCTACCTGCCAGTCCTCTGCGACACGCTGCTCATGACCGAGGGCAGCGGGCTCTACCTCGCCGGCCCCGCGCTTGTAAAGGCAGCCATCGGCCAGGAGGTCTCCGACGAAGAGCTCGGCGGCGCCGAGATGCACGCGAGCATCTCCGGCACCATCGACTTCAAAGAGCCCGACGACGAGGCGTGCATCACCCGCATCCGCGAGTTAATCGGCAAGTACCCTGCTCCCTCTCCCCTCGGGGGAGAGGGCCGGGGTGAGGGGGCAAGCGACGCCCCGCCCGCGTTCAGACCAGGCACGGATGTCTTCGACATCTTCACCGACAAGTCCGGCCAGCAGTACGATGTCCGCGAGCTGCTCGCCTGCGTTGTCGACAGCCGCGCAGCGAAGAACGCCGAGGGCCACGAGTCGCTCGAGCCCGACTTCGACGAGTACAAGTCAGAGTTCGGGCCCTCGATCGTCTGCGGCTACGCACGCATCGGAGGCAAGCCCGTCGGCGTCGTCGCCAACCAGGTCTCGCTCGGCAAGCAGAAGGAGCCCGGAGGCAAAGCCGGCCCCACAACCAGCGTCACCATGCCCCGCGTGATCTACGACGAGTCCGCCGACAAGGCCGCCCGCTTCATCATGGACTGCAACCAGCGCAAGATCGCCCTGGTCTTTGTGCACGACACGACCGGATTTATGGTCGGCCGCGACAGCGAGCAGGCCGGCATCATCCGCTCCGGCGCGAAGATGGTCAACGCGATGTCCAACTCCGTCGTGCCCAAGATCGTGCTGATCACCGGCTCGAGCTACGGCGCGGGCAACTACGCCATGTGCGGCCGAGCCTTCGAGCCCTTCATCACCCTCGCCTGGCCCGGCAGCAAGTGCGCCGTCATGGGCGCCGCCCAGGCCACCGGCGTGCTCGCGACTATCGAGGAACGCAGCCGCGAACGCAAGGGAGAGGCCATCGACGCCGAGACGCACAAGGCGATCCTTGACGCCGTCCGCACCAGCTACGACGAACAGCAGGACATCCGCCACGGGGCGGCACGAGGCTGGGTCGACCGCATCATCGAGCCGCAGCGCACTCGGGATGAAATCATCGCGGCCCTCGACGCCGCGAAGAACTGGGACTGGTCGCGGGAGTTCAAGACCGGCGTCTTGCAGACCTGACGATGTACGGCGAACGCAAGCGTTCGTGGTCGCTTCGGACCTCGGTGGCTGCGATGGGCGCCGGGGGCTGTCTCGCCTGCATCGCGGGGTACATCGATGGCGTGTTCTTCCGTCTTGCGGGAGTTGCGGTCACGCATGTGACCGGCTCGGCCGCCAGGCTCAGCGCCGACGTCGCGACCGGAACGTTCACCGACGCCGCCCGGGTGGTAAGCCTGATCGGCGCGTTCTGCGCCGGCGCCGTGATCTCGGGGTTCGTCGTGGGCACGCAGCGGCTCCGGATCGGGCGTCGGTACGGGATCGCGCTCATCATCGAGTCGGTGCTGCTCGGCTGCAGTGCTCTGCTCTACGACAGGTCGCCGCTTGCGGCATCGTTGTTTGCCGCGTCAGCCGCGGGCCTGCAGAACGCAATGGCTTCGACGTACGCCGGCTTGATTGTGCGTACGACGCACGTCACCGGCATCGCGACGGACCTCGGGTTTCTCGCAGGTCGCTGGATGCGCGATCGCCATGTCGAGACCTGGAGGCTCGTCCTTCTGCTGCTCCTTCTCGCAGGCTTCCTCATCGGTGCCGGGGTCGGCACCATCGCAGCCGACCGGTTTGGCGCCGTATCGATCTGGGGAGCCGCGGCCGCGGTCTTTGCTTCGGGAGCGGGCTATTTCGGCTGGCGTGTGCTGAAGGCTCATTCGACAACGACCGCGGCCGACGCTTGAACGCCGGCCGCGGCGGGGATCGAGCCATGCGGGGCATGACCGTGCGGGGTCTGGTTGTCGCTTCGCCAACGCTGCCGACGTCAGTTGATCGCGATCCGGCGCGGGCCGGTCGTGCCGTCCTTGGGCAGGCGCAGCTCCAGAACGCCGTCGGTCAGCGTCGCCTTCGCGGCCTCCTCGTTCACCGCCACCGGCAGCGCGATCCGGCGGCTCACCGAGCCTGTCCGGCGCTCGCGGCGGTAGTACCGCTCCTGGCCCTCGCCCGAGCGCTCCTCGGTCTCCTCCTTCATCGTGGCGGCGATGGTCAGGACGCCGTCGTGAATGTCCACGGCGATGTCCTCACGCTTGAAACCGGGGACCGATGCGCGGACCACGACCTCCGTCTCGGTTTCCGAGAGGTCGATCTCGAGCATGCCCTCTTCAAACACGGGGCTCGTGATGCTCATGCCGCCCGAGAAGAACGGGTCGCGGACGAGGCCCTGGAAGAGCCTGTCAAACGGATGGACGGCCGAGTTCGGCTCGCGGCGGGTCAGGGTTCGTGTGCCGTTTGTCATTGCAACTGTCTCCTTTCCGGCGTGCGTTTGAGCGTGGTGTGCACGCGTTTGCCAAGAGTCGGAAGTACAACGGGCGTGCCAAGCTGGTGGGCCCGATCATGCTCGGGCGCGGGGGCGTGTGGACGGGCCCGGCTGTCGGCGTGACGGCCCGCCGCCGGCCCGGGGTGCCAGGCTGGCAGCGTCCGATTACGAACCGCTCGCTCGCCTGTGCTGTGAACTGCGGCAAGCAGTAACGGGTGTGGTCGATCGACGGCCCCTCCGATGCGGTTGCGCGGGCCCCGCCTCTCGCAATCCGCGGAGTTGGTGACACGTTGCGTGTGCATCGGCGGTGGCCAGGACAGGCCAGCCGCGGAGGGAGACACGGACGTGAGCAGCATCGATTTCCATCGGCATGTGGACCTGTGCGAGCGAGTCCGGTATCGCAAGCTGCGTCGGCGGGCGGATGTTGTGCTCGCCGAGCTCGGGGCGACCAGCCCCATGTTCGCGGTGCGGCGTTCCAAGGCCGGCATCGCCAATGGTGCCGTGCTCGGCTGGCTGCTGGTCCGGGGCGTCGTCAAACAGACCGGATCGGGCCGACTGTGGCTCGATGTCGACCGGCGCGATCGATTGGCGAACGGGGCGGCGCTGCGGATCGTGGCGTACGTCGCCGCGGCGAGTCTGCTGAGCGGAGCCGCCCTGGCCGCGGCGACCGGACTCGTCTGAGCCCGGACCCCGCCCGGCTAGACTGGCGCGTGAACGAGCGTGTCCGCATCACCGATGTCAGCCCTCGCGACGGCCTGCAGAACGAGCCGCTGGTTCATGGCGCCCCCATCGCGACCGAACGGAAAGCCGAACTCGTGCGAGCCGTCGCCGCGTGCGGCGTCGACGAGGTCGAAGTCACGAGTTTCGTCAGCCCCACATGGGTGCCGCAGCTCGGCGA
This sequence comes from Phycisphaerales bacterium, assembly GCA_036751825.1. Classification (GTDB taxonomy): domain Bacteria; phylum Planctomycetota; class Phycisphaerae; order Phycisphaerales; family UBA1924; genus JANQQZ01. The sequence goes on along the minus strand of DAIOTV010000030.1, from coordinate 24,527 downwards.
CGCCGCCGAGCTCTGCGACAGGCTCGCGCGTGAAGGCGTTGCCGATACCCAGCTGAGCGCGCTGGTGCCCAACGAGAAGGGCATGCAGAGCCTGCTCGCCGCGAACGAGCGGGCCGGTCGGCGCCTCCTCTCGAAGGCGAGTGTGTTCACGGCCGCGAGCGAGACCTTCAGCCGGAAGAACACAAACGCGACGATCGCCGAGACGCTGGACCGGTTCACGCCGGTGATCTCGATGGCGAGAGGCGCCGGCCTCGCGGTGCGCGGGTATGTGTCGTGCGTCGTCGCGTGCCCCTTCGAGGGTGCGATCGAGCCGAGCGCCGTCGCGGGCGTGTGCGAGCGGCTGCTGGCGATGGGCGTCGACGAGGTCGACCTGGGCGACACGATCGGCCGGGCGACGCCCGAAACCATGGCGGCCGTGCTGCGGGCGGTGATGGATGTTGTGCCGAAGGAGCAGATTGTTGTGCACCTGCACGACACCTTCGGCGGTGCGGCGGCGTGCGTGGCGGTGTCGCTGCAGCACGGGGTTCGATCGTTCGACGGGTCGGCCGGCGGGCTGGGCGGATGCCCGTACGCGTCGCATGCGGGCCAGCAAGCGCCGGGCAACATCCGGCTGTGGACCCTCGTCGAGGCTGTGCACGCGAGCGGGTACACCACGGGCGTCGATCTCGACCGGCTCGCGGCCGCGGAGCGGCTGGCCCTGCGCATGATCGGGGGTGAGCCTTGATCTCGGTGGAACGTCTCGAACGCGACGGGGTCGGCGTGCGGGTGCTGTGGCTCGATCGGCCCGACAAGCGCAACGCGCTGACGCCCGGGATGCTGACGGAACTGGTGAACCAGGCCCAGGCGGCGGCGAAGGCAGGCGATGCGGTGCTGATCGCCGGACGCGGCAAGGTGTTCTGCGCAGGCTTCGACCTCGCGATGTGTCAGGCCGCGCCGGACGGCTCGGTGATGCGTCTGCTGCTCACCGGTCTGAGCGATGCCTGCCGGACGCTGCGAACGCTCGATCGCCCGGTCGTCGTCGCGGCCCACGGCGCTGCTGTGGCCGGCGGGTGCGCGCTGCTGGGCGGCGCCGATGTGACCGTCGCGGATCGGAACGCCGTGCTGGGTTACCCCGTGGTGAAGCTCGGCGTGTCGCCGGCGGTGAGCGTGCCGTTCCTCCGGCAGAGCGTGACCGACGGCGAGACCCGCTGCCGCACACTCGTGCCCGAGACCTTCTCGGCCGAGGTCGCCGCGCGGCGCGGGCTCGTGCACGTGCTGGTTGACGAACCGGGCCGCGTCATCGAACGCGCCCTCGACGAGACCTTCCGCCTCGCGGCGCTGCCGAGCGGGGCCTACGCGGCGACCAAGCGGTGGCTCAACACGATCGAGGGCGTCGTACAACGCCGTCAGGACGAGGCGGGCCTGGAGGCCTCGCTCGGCCTGACCGGCAACGTCGAGGAACGCCGGCGGCTGGCGGCGCTCGATCTGGGCGGGCACAAGGACGGGAGAACCTCATGAACGAGCTGGCGACCCTGACCTTTGACGGGCCGAGCGCTGTCCTGACGCTCAATCGGCCCGAGCAGCGCAACGCGCTGAACACGGACATGCTCGCGGCGGCGCACCGGCGCATGGACGAGCTCGAGGCGAAGACGAGCCCCCCGACGGTGCTTGTGGTGACCGGCGCGGGCAGCAGCTTCTGCGCGGGCATGGACCTGAAGCAGGTCATCATCGAGGACGCGGGCGGGATCGAGGTGCCCAAGGCCCTGCTGACCTCGCTCGCCAAGCTCACGCATCGGCTGCGGCTGCTCCCGAGCGTGACCGTGGCGCGGGTCAACGGCGCCGCCATCGGCGGCGGGTGCGGGCTCGCGTGCGTGTGCGACCTGGCCATCACGCACGCGGACAGCGTGGTCGGCTTCCCCGAGGTCGGCCTCGCGCTGTGCCCGGCCGTGGTGTCGCCCTGGCTCGTGCGCAAGATCGGCGCCGGCCCGGCGCGGCGGGTGCTGCTGTCGGGCGGCGTGATGAGCGGCGCCGAGGCCCACGCGATCGGGATGGTCGACGCGGTGGCGGATACCGCCGAATCGCTCGACGAGTCCGTGGATCGCGCGGTGCGGTCGCTCTGCTCGGGCGGGCCGCTCGCGCTGCGGGCCACCAAGGAGCTGCTCAACACGCTGGACGGATCGGTGAACCTCGACGTGCTGCTGCGCGGCGCGGAGCTCTCGGCCCGGGTGCTGTCGACCGACGATGCCCAGGCGCGGCTGCGGGCTCGCCGGACATAGCTAAACGAACCGAAGCGACTCGTTCACGACCGCGTCGAGTTCGAGGCCCTCGGCCTGAATCGTGAGCTCCGTGCCCGGCTCGTGGTGGCCCCACTTGACCTGGGCGAAGCAGACCGGCGGGTTGCCCAGGCTCGGGCTGAGCGTGGCGCTCGTGACCGCACCAACGGGCTTGCTCGCGTCGCCGCGTACGAACACGTGCGAGCCCGTGACAGGGTGCACGGGGTCGGTGCGGTCGCTGCTGAGCGTGCGCTTCGCGCAGGTGATGCCGACGAGGATCTGCTTCGGATGCCCGAGCGCGTGCATGCGGGCGACGACTTCCTGGCCGAGGTAGCAGCCCTTCGTGAAGCTGACCCGGTCGCGGAGCACCCCGGTCTCGCCCGGGAGGTTGTTCGGGCCGAAGTCGAGCATGAACCGCGGCAGGCCCGCTTCGATCCGGGCGATGTTCAAGGCGTGCCAGCCCGCCCGGCGGAGGCGGATGCGCGACGCGGGCGAGCCGTCGTCCTCGAGGTGCCCGTCCTCGATGCCGATGGACGCCAGGCCCGCCGGCGAGCCGACCTCGAGGAGATGCTGATGGACGGCGACGGCGCTCCCGGCGGGAACCGTGAGCGTGATCGACGCAACGCCGAGCGCATCGGAACGGTCGGCGACCAGCTCGATACCGCTGACGGTCGCGGCCGACGAGTGTCCGTCGCCCGGCGCCGACCGGCCGGCCGCGAGCTCGAACAGTTCGACCGACCTCGGCCCGATGAGCTGCAGCGTGTGGAACCCCTGCGTGTCGTCGCGGAGCGTGCAGTCCTCGGCGAAGACGAACTCCGTCAGCGAGGCGACCGTCGCCGCGGCGGTGTGCGCATCGAGCTCGAGCAGTGTGCGGTCGTCCAGGTGGATCAGCCGGATGTCCGCGTCGATGCGGCCCTTGCGGTTGAGCCAGAACGCCTCCCGCACCTCGCCCGCAGCGATGCCCTTGAGCTCCTGCGTCAGCATGTTGTTCAGGAACCCGATGCGGTCGCCCCCCGAGACGGTGACGATCGACCGGTCGGGCCGATCGATGAGCACGCACCGTTTGCGGAGCGCCGCGTACTCGAGTTCGAGATCGGCGAAGGTCTCGGCGAGCTCGATGTCGGTGTCCGGCGGGCCGTAGGGCAGCAGGGAAGCCTCCGCGTCGAGGTGGTGCTGCCGGAGGGGAGACGGGTGTGCCATGCGGAACCGTAGGGCGGCGGGCCGGGAGGACTTGCTAGAGTGGCCCGTCCGCGAGAGGGCGCGGGCCCGTGATCTCGAAAGGGGAGCGATGAACGTCGATCTGTTGAAGCGGCTGTGCGAGACGCCGGGGGTTCCGGGACGCGAAGAGCGGGTGCGCGCGCTCATCGAACGGGAAATCGATGGCCTCTTTGACACCGTCGAGACCGACGCGCTCGGCAACCTGATCTGCACCCGAGGCCCCCGCACCGCCAGCGGAGGGACGCGAAAGACCAAGGACCCGACCCGCGTCATGCTGCTCTGCCACATGGACGAGATCGGGTTCTACGTGTCGTCGATCGACGACAACGGGTTTATCTGGGTCGACCCGGCGGGCGGGTTTGACACGCGGAACCTGTTCAGCCGACGCGTGCTGGTGTGCACGAAGGACGGGGACATCCACGGCGTGATGAACCCTGGCGGCCGGCCGATCCACATCTCCTCGCCGGAAGACCGCAAGAAGGTCCCCGAGGTCAACGAGTTCTTTGTCGACCTCGGCATGAACAAGGCGGGCGTGGAGAAGCGGGTGCAGGTCGGCGACTACATCGTGATGGACGAGCCATTCCGCGAGATGGGCGACAAGCTCGTCAGCAAGGCGCTCGACAACCGCGTGGCGTGCTGGCTCGGGATCGAGGCCGTCCGGCAGCTGGCCAAGAGCAAGACCGGGCACGCCGTCGAAATCATCGTCGCGTTCACCGTGCAGGAAGAAGTCGGGCTGCGCGGCGCCAAGACCGCGGCGTTCGCGGTTCGGCCCGACATCGGCTTTGGCCTCGACGTCACGCTCGCCTGCGACACGCCGGGCGTGCCGAAGAACGAGACCGTCACCAAGCAGGGCAAGGGCTTTGCGCTGCACATCAAGGACGGCAGCTTCATCAGCGATCACGAGCTCGTGAACGAGGTCGAGAAAGTCGCCAAGAAGGGCCGGATCAAGTACCAGCGGTCCATCCTGGCCAAGGGCGGCCAGGACGGGGCGGCGGCGCAGCAGTCCGCCGCGGGAGCCAAGGCCGTGGGCATCACAGTCGGCACGCGGTACATCCACACGGTCTGCGAGATGATCGACAAGGGCGACCTCGCGGCCGCCCGGGATGTCCTCGCGGCCTACCTCGGCTCGGCCAAGTGACGACGCCCGCGGGCGATACCATGGTCCGATAAATGACTCCGGCTCGTTGCGGGCCCGGAAGGAACTGGCTGTATACAATGTTGCCCATGGAACCTTTTCGGCTGGAATCTGAGCGCGCGGACGGACCCCCCGGGGTCATCGTGCTGTGGCTCGAGCAGCCGGGCAAGCCGGTCGTGGTGCTCGATGAAGACCTGATCCGTCGGCTCGACGCATCGCTCGATGTACTGCCCGACACTGCCGAGGGTCTCGTCGTTGCCAGCGCCGCCCCCCGAGCCTTTGTCGCGGGGGCCGACCTCAAGGCGATCATGGCGCTCGATGACGAGCAATTGCACCGGTACCTCCAGTTCGGGGCACGGGTTTTCGGCAGGCTTGCGTCCTTTCCGTTCCCAACGGCCGCCGCCATCGGGGCGGCAGCGCTCGGCGGCGGCCTGGAACTCGCCATGCACTGCGACGGCCTGATCGGCGCACCGCCCGCGTCGCGCGAGGACGGCAGCCCCGGCAAGCCCTACCCCGTCGGGCTGCCCGAGGCGGGCCTGAAGATCTGCCCGGGCTGGGGCGGGACGAACCTGCTGCCGGCGCGGATCAACCCCGAGCGGGCCATCCGCGCAACGGCGGCGGGCACGCCCATGACCTACGACGACGCGGCGGGCCTCGGACTGTTCGACGCCGTGGCCCCCACGGCCGAAGCCCTGATCGATACCGCCCGCGCCTGGGTGCGCGAGCAGCGCGATCCGAAGCACCGCGACGGCGCTCCGCGGCGGTGGATCGGTCGAAAGGACGTCGCCGCCGGCGTGCTGAGAGCGGTGGACAGCGTGCGGGGCGAGCTCAACGGGGAGCCCGCGGAGGCGGTGCTGGCCGCCGTGGACACCGGGCTCGCGAAGGGGTGGCAGGCGGCGTTGGCCGAGGAGCGGGACCGGCTGGTCCGCTTGCGGTCGAGGCCGGCGGGGAAAGAGGCCATTCAGGCCTTCTTTGAGCGTTCGAGCGGCGGAAAGCCCGCTTCGAAGGCGTGAATAGTTGATGGACGAGCATCGGGCCGCAACGAGCGGTGGAACACAGGACCGATGCGGTCGACAAACGAGCAAGCCGGGCGCGGCCGTGAGAGCGGCGGGCGGCGATTGACGGATCGACGGGAGGACACACCATGGCTGATCTGAAGAACATGAAGGGCGTCTCGGACAAGGACCGCAAGACGCTGGAAGAGGCCGAGGCGCTGCTCGGCCCCGAGCCGGACGAGATGGGGTTTGTCAAGAACCTCTTCTGGGGCCGGTTCCAGGAAGACGCGGTGCTGCCCTATCCCGAGACCTCGCCCGAGGAAACGGCCAAGTGCGACCAGCTGCTCGCCGAGCTCGAGGAATACCTCAGGAACGAGCACCCCTCGATCGAGATCGATCAGAACGAGGAGATCCCCGAGTGGGTCGTGCGCCGTCTCTTTGACATGGGAGCCCTCGGCTGCACCGTGCCCGAGGAGTTCGGCGGTCTGGGCCTGGGCATCACCAGCTACAACCGCGTGCTCGAGATGATCGGCAAGTACTGCGGCTCCACCGCCGTCATGGTCTCCGCGCACCAATCAATCGGCTGCAAGGCCATCATGCTCTTCGGCACAGACGAGCAGAAGCAGCGGTGGCTGCCCATCGTCGCCCGTGAGAAGCTCAGCGCGTTCTGCCTCAGCGAGCCCAACGTCGGCTGCGACGCCGGCGGGCAGGAGACGCGGTGCGAGCGCAGCGAGGACGGGACGCACTTCATCCTCAACGGCGAGAAGAAGTGGTCCACCTCGGGCGCCCTGGCCGGCATCTTCACCGTCATGAGCAAGCAGAAGATGCCCGACGGCACGGACAAGGTCACCGCCCTGGTCTGCACGCCCGACATGGAAGGCATCGACATCTTCGAGAAAAACCGCAGCAAGTGCGGCATCCGCGGCACCTGGCAGGCCCGCATCAGGCTCGAGAATGTCCGCGTTCCCGCCGAGAACCTGCTCCACAAAGAGGGCAAGGGCCTGAACGTCGCGCTCACCTGCCTGAACTACGGCCGATGCACCCTCTCGGCGGGCATGACCGGCGGCGCGAAGCGCGCCATGGACCAGGGCATCAAGTGGGCCCAGACCCGCTACCAGTTCGGCGACCCGCTCAGCGACAAGCAGCTCGTCAAGGAGCGCATCGCCCACATGGCCGCGCTCGTCTACGCGATGGACGCCGTGCTCTACATGACCACCGGCATGCTCGACCGGGGCGACAAGGACATCATGGTCGAGACTGCCATCTGCAAGGTCTTCTGCTCGGAGTACGGCTGGCAGGTCGTCAACGACGCCATGCAGCTCATGGGCGGCGAGTCGTACATGACCGAGAACGAGATCGAGCGCATCTTCCGCGACTCGCGCATCAACACCATCGTCGAGGGCTCGAACGACCTGATGTGGTCGTTCATCTTCGGCTACGGCGGCAAGCAGCTCGGCGAGTGGATGCTGGGCCTCCGCGAGGCCGCCAAGACGCAGTTCTACAAGCCCGCCCTGCTCAAGCAGGCCATCCCGCTCGGGATGGAGGTCTTCCTGGGCATCCGCAAGAAGGCCCCGGACATCAACAAGGTCCACCCGCAGCTGCGTCCCTACGCCGACCGGCTCAGCCGTCTCATCAGCGAGTTCACCTACCAGTTCAAGCAGATGAGCAAGAAGCACGACGCGGCGATGCTCAGCCGCCAGGTCCCCCAGAGCCGCCTCGCGCTCGCCGTCATCCAGCTGCACGCCTGGGCCTGCACACTCAGCAAGCTCGACATGGATCTCCGGCGTCACGGCGACAACGGCGGCGCAGAGTTCGCACGCGACAAGGCCGCCGCCTTCCACTTCTTCGACCTCGCCGAGCTCGAGATCGAGAAGCGGTTCCGCGACGGCTACCGCAACGCGGACGACACGATGATGGCGTCCGCCGAGGCCGCGATGGCCTTCAGCGACACCCAGCCCGCCGAGCTGTTTATCATCCCCGAGCGGACGCCCACGAACCTTCGCGGCAAGGGCCGCCAGCCGCGGGACGAGGCCATCAAGAAGTTCCCGGGCGACAAGCACGTTCACAGCTGAGCGCGACGAAGGAATTCCGATGCCCAAGACAACGGCCTACCAGGCGACGATCGAGCACATCTCGATCCTCGACGAGCACGCGAACTTCGATGCCGAGCTCGGCGAGGGCGTGATGACCGACGAGCAGGCGCTGCACCTCTACGAGCACATGGTCAACTGCCGTGAGCTCGACGAGGTCGCCTTCAAGCTCCAGCGCTCCGGTCGCATGGGCACCTACCCGCAGAACAAGGCCGAGGAGGCCGCCGCCGTCGGCGTCGCGCTCGCCCTCGAGAAGGGCAAGGACTGGATCGTGCCCAGCTACCGCGAGAACGCGGCGTTGTTCATGCACGGGCTGCCCATGCACTACATCCTCATGTACTGGATGGGCGACGAGCGCGGCAGCCAGATGCCCGAGGGCGTCAAGGTCACCCCCCTGTCGGTCCCCATCGGCACGCACATGCTCCACGCCACCGGCATCGCCTGGGCCGAGAAGCTCCGCAAGACCGACGGCGTCGCCGCGACCTTTTTCGGCGACGGCGCCACCAGCGAGGGCGACTTCCACGAGGCCATGAACTTCGCTTCGACGCTCAAGGTCGGCACGGTCTTCATCGCCCAGAACAACGGCTGGGCGATCAGCGTGCCCCGCTCGAAGCAGATGGCCTCGGAGACGCTCTGCCAGAAGGCGCTGGCCTACGGCATGCCGACCGTCCGCGTCGACGGCAACGACATGTACGCCGTGCACTACGCGGCCAAGGAGGCCGTCAAGCGGGCCCGCGCCGGCGAGGGGCCGAGCTTCATCGAGTGCGTGACCTACCGCCTGGGCGATCACACCACCGCCGACGACGCACGCCGCTACCGCGACGAGCAGGAGGTCGCGGCGTGGCGCCAGCGTGACCCGATCCTCCGCGTCCGCAAGTACCTCACCGCCAAGGGCTCGTGGGACGACAAACGCGACGAGGCGCTGCGGGCCAAGGCCAAGAAGATCGTGGCCGAGGTCGTGGACGCGGCGATTAACGTCGCCAAGCCCGAGACGACCGACTTCTTTGACAGCATGTACGCCGATCTGCCCGAGGACCTCCGCCGGCAGCGCGAGACCATGCGCACGAGCAGCCTCGGGCAGAACCCCGAGCAGGTGGGCCTCAAGACGCAGCGCGTCGGTGCGGAGGGACGCTGACATGGCGACGCTCAACCTTGTCCAGGCCATCACGCTCACGCTCCAGCAGGCGATGCAGGCCGACGAACGCGTCATCCTGCTCGGCGAGGACGTCGGCAAGAACGGCGGCGTCTTCCGTGTCACCGACGGGCTGCAGGCCATGTTCGGCGAGGACCGCGTCGTTGATACGCCGCTCGCCGAGTCGGGCATCATCGGCACCGCGATCGGCCTGGCCATCAACGGCATGCGGCCCATCCCCGAGATCCAGTTCGAGGGCTTCCTCGGGCCCGCCTACGACCAGATCGTCAACCACGCCGCCCGGTACCGCAACCGAACCCGCGGCGCGATCTCCGTCCCCCTGACCATCCGCGTGCCCGTCGGCGGCGGCATCCACGCCCCCGAACTCCACTCCGACTCGCCCGAAACCATCTACGCCCACTCGCCCGGCATCAAGGTCGTCTACCCCACCACACCCTCCGACGCCAAGGGCCTGCTCACCGCGGCCATCCGCGACCCCGATCCGGTCATCTTCTTCGAGCCCAAAAAGGTCTACCGCAGCTTCAGGGAGGAAGTCTCCGAGGACGACTACGAGATCGAGATCGGCAAGGCCAAGGTCGTCAACGAGGGCAGCGACCTGACGATCGTCACCTGGGGCGCGAGCCTCTTCGAGTGCCTGGGCGCGATGGACAACGCACCGGACGATGTCGACATCGAGCTGATCGACCTGCGGACCATCTACCCGCTCGACATCGACACCGTCGCCGAGAGCGTCGAGAAGACCGGACGGTGCATCGTCGTCCACGAGGCCCCGCTCACCGGGGGCATGGGAGCCGAGATCAGCGCCCGCATCCAGGAACGGTGCTTCCTCCATCTCGAGGCCCCCGTGCAGCGCGTCGCGGGCTTCGACACCATCATGCCCTTCTACAAGCTCGAGAACGAGTACCTCGTGGACGCGAGGCGGATCGGCTTGGCGATCAGCGAGACGTTGGCGTACTGAAGACACGGCAACCAGGATCCGGCATCCGGCATCCGGCGACAGAGACAAGCGAGGGCGACACATGGCCGGCAAGGTTTCGAGCGATCCCAACATCTTTCTCCTGCCCGATATCGGCGAAGGTCTGCAGGAGGCCGAGCTCAAGGAGTGGCTCGTCGCGGTGGGCGACTCCGTCGAGGAGAACCAGAACATCGCCGAGGTCGAGACCGACAAGGCGCTCGCCGAGATCCCCTCGCCCCGCAACGGCGTGATTGCCGAGCTCTGCGGCAACCCGGGCGACATGATGAAGGTCGGCGAGCCGTTCGTGAAGTTCGAGGGCGCCGGCGGGGGCGACACCGCACCCGCCGAGGCCAAGACCGAGCCCGTACGGGCTCACGAGATCCCGGAAGAACCCGAGGAGCACAAGGACGCCGGCACCGTGGTCGGCTCGGTGTCCGACGATCTGCCCGGCATGTCGGCCAACGGAAAGGCGCTCGCGGCGCCGGCGGTGCGGCGCCTCGCTCGCGACCTCGGCGTCGATATCAACGCCTGCACCGGCACGGGCCTCGGCGGCCGGGTGACCAAAAAGGACATCGAAGCCTTCGCCAAGGGCGGCGGCTCGCCCTCGCGAGCCCCTCGCACCCCCGAGCCGACCCGCTCCGCGGCGAGCTCGGACGACGCTGTTTCCCGCGCCGTCGCCGCGCCAGCCCGTCGAGAGGTCGCCCGCATCCCCGCGGGCGAGGACCGGCAGACAGTGCCCTTCCGCGGCATCCGCCGCAAGATCGCCGAACGGCTGCGCGAGAGCGTCGACCGGGCCGTGCACTTCACCGTCATGGACGAGGCGGACATCACGGACCTGAACGTGCTGCGCCGAAAGCTCTCGGGCGCGAGCGGCGAGAAGCTGTCGCCCCTGCCGTTCGTCGCGAGCGCCATCTGCCGCGTGCTCGCCCGCGACGAGTTCCGACCGCTCAACGCGACGACCGACGACGAGAAGCAGGAAATCACGCGTCATCGCCCGATCCACCTGGGCCTTGCCGTCGACACCGACGACGGGCTGATGGTCCCGGTCATCCGCGACTGCGACGCGTTGGGTGTCCTTGAGATCGGCCGCGAGGTCGTCCGAATCGCCAACGGCGCCCGCGCCCGCACGCTGGCCCGCGACGAGCTCATGGGCTCAACCTTCACGCTCAGCAATGTCGGCAGCCACGCCGGCCGGTTCGCGACGCCCATCATCAACTATCCGGAGGCGGGCATCCTGGCCGCAGGTCGGGCACGCGAGGGCATGGTCGTCAAGAACGGCATGTTCCGCGTGGGCATGCTCCTGCCCCTCAGCCTTGCCTGCGACCACCGCGTCGTCGATGGTGCGCTCGCCGCGATGGCGCTCGCGGAGATGATCAAGCTGCTGCAGTCGCCCGAGGAACTGCTCGAGCCGGCACGGCGGTGAGTCAAGCAGCGCCGCGGGTGTGAGCACGCGGGCGGGTGTTTCGTGAGGTTGTTGACCGCGTGCTCACGCCCGCGGCCCTGTTCGAGTACTCACGCCTCAACCAGCTCGAACCACCCCTTCTCCGTCCGCTCCACCCGGAACAACGGCTCGCCCGGCTCGTGATCCAGCAGCAGGTGCCACCCGCGGTCCGCCGCCTCGCTCAGCAGCCACCGCTTCGTCACCATGCTCGTGTACGGCTCCACGTCGTAGCCCAGACTGTAGGGCTGGCCCGCGTGGTGCCGCGTGGGCATCACATCGGGTGTGAACACGATCGTTCGGCCCTGATCGTCCTCGAACAGCACCGCCTGCTGGCCCCAGGTGTGCCCGGGCACCAGAAACACGCTGATGCCGGGCAGGACTTCGGTGAGCCGGTTGGTCACCGGCGCGGTCGGGGTCTCGTCGCGATGCGGCCGATGGCCGACCGGGAACGGGATCGGGCTCTCGATCAGGCGAAGCCGGGGCCGTTCGCCGGCGAGCGGGATCTCGAGCGGCAACAGGTGGTCGCGGTAGTAGGTCCGCGTCATCACCGCGTCGTTGTTGATCGCATCGATCCACTCCTGGCGCTGCACGATCACCTCGGCGTTGGGGAAGGTGAGCTTGACATCGACGGCATCGCCGGAAGCCTCGCCGGGCCTGGCCGACCAGTCGGGGGTCTCGCCTTCGCGGGCGCGGCGTGTCAGGCCGCCGGCGTGGTCGAAGTGCAGGTGGCTGACGATCACGGCATTGACCTTCGCCGGGTCCGTGCCCGCCGCGAGCGCCTCGCTCTCAACGGTCCGCCCGTCGAGGCCGAAGATCGCGGACATCTTGGCGTCCAGTTTGTCGCCGGTGCCGGCCTCGATGACGACGGTCCGGCCGCCGCCCTTGAGCAGCAGGCAGTTGTGCATGAGCTCGATGCGGTTCTGCTCGTCGGGCGTGATCGATCGCGTCCAGACCGACCGCGGGATGATCCCGAACATGCCGCCGCCGTCCAGCAGGAAGCGGCCGGCGCGGAGAAGCTGCCAGCTGTAGGTCGTGGTCATGCGACAAGGGTAGCGGTCGGTGTGACGGGCGAGCGATCGTTCGGCCGAGCCATCGCGTCCCGGCGGGCTCTCCGCACGACCGCGGCCCACACGACGATTCCGGCGAGCTCCAGCCCCTCCTCGCCCGTGGACACCAGCAAATAGGCCGGGGTGTCCTTGCCGATCCGGTTGCTGCCGATGTCGTACGAGCGGCCGATGTTCTCGCGCTCACCGGCTCGGATCTGGTCGACGGTCTCGCGGCGGACGCTCTGGCCACCTGTCTCGAGCCCGACCGCGCCGCTGAGATGCACCATCGCCCCGCCAACGAGCCCGAGCACCAGCCTGCGGGAGCAGATCCAGAGCGCTGCCCCAAGGATGCTCCGGGTGACGATCGCGATCGGCGCCCAGTACGCAACCCACCCCGAGCCGATCGAAGCGAAGTCTCCCGCGAGCGATCCGGCGATCCGCTCGTGCAGCATGGCCGCCTCGTCGGCGGAGAGCAGCAGGATGCCCGCCCCAAAAGCGAGGCCGGCCAGCCGGCCGGTCGTGCTCGCGAACGACGGCGTCAGCCGCCAAGCCCCGAGAGCCAGATACGCGAGAAGCACCGTCGAGAACCAGGTCGGGATATTCTGCTCCTGATCGAGATCGAACAGAAGCATCGCCATGCCGGCGTTGGGCACCTCGTGCGTCCACATCGCAAAAGCGACGAGACTGGCCGCGAGGAGGGCGGCAACCATGAGCGACAGACCGACCACGATCAGATCGTGCTGCCGCTTGGTGCCCACGCGTCGATTCACGAGTCCCGGATCTCCGTTGGGCGACATCTCACGGTAGGCGATTGTGCAGATTGCGCAAAGACAACACCAGACATTGTCCGAAAGGGTGGTCATGCTTCGGGTGGACGAGGTTGCGAGGCTCGAACAGGCGAGGCTTGTCGAGGACATGCTCGGCATCCTGCCGGAGGCGCAGCCGATCGCCGGGGGCGTCATGGGCCGGGGTGAGCCCGGGCAGTGGTGCAACCAGGCGATCGGGCTGGGCATGCACGGCCCCGTGAGCGACGCGGACCTCGATCGGCTGGTCAACTTCTATGTGGTCAAGGGCATCCAGCCGCAGGTCGAGTTGTGCCCGTTCGCCGACACCAGCCTGGTGCGCGCTCTGTCGGCCCGCGGCTTCGTGATCCGCGAGTTCGAGAACACCTGGTACCGCCCCACTCCCGAGGGCCTGCGGACCGAGGACCTGCTGTCGCATGCCTGGCCCACGGGCGACGACGGCGAGGCGATGCGCGTCGAAGTTGTGCAGCCGGGCGATGAAGCGATGCTGCGGACATCCGTCGAGGTGTCGCTGTCGGCGTTTGTGCCGGACGGATACGACTTTGGCGAGGCGGAGATGTCGATCCATCGGCGGATGGTCGAGATGCCGTTCTGCCGAAAGCTCGTCGCGTGGATGGACGGGGAGGTCGTCGCGGCCGGCGGCATGAAGTCGAGGCCGCCGCTTGGCGCGATGTTCGGCGTGACGGTTCGCGAGCCTTGGCGAAAGCGGGGCGTTCAGCAGGCGCTCATGGCCTGGCGGCTGGCGACCGCGGCCTCGGACGGGTGTCGGACCATGGTCATCCACGGTCAGCCGGGCGAGCCAACCGAGCGAAACGCGCAGCGGATGGGATTCCGCATGGCCTACACGACGCCGGTCGTCGTCAAGCCGGGCGAGGGGCTCGTCGCGAGCCTGTAGCATCGCCCCGGGACGCCGTTAGATGATGTTGAGCACGATCAGCACCGCCGTGACGAGACCCACCAGCATCACGCCGAGGATCCAGCCGACGATGCCGAGCTTGGTCATGTCGAAGAGCGCATCGCGGACGGGCCGGCGCCGGCCCGGGGCGCCCTCGAGCCACGGGGCGGTGTGGTGCGTCGCCAGTCGTGCGGCGGTCGCATCTTCGGGGTCCCCGACGTCCACCTCGCTCCAGTCGATGTCGACGGACTCCTCCCGGTTGCCCTTCAGGATCTCGGCGGCTCGCTCGGCATCGGCGCGGCGGACATGGACCTGCCACGGATTGATCACCGCGGGCGATTCCCACTGGAGCGTGGTCCGTGCCGTGTCAAACACGAACGCCTGGAGGCCGGCGTCGCGGAGGGCGGACGCCATGGCGTGGGCGGCCGCGTGGCCCGGGGCGTCGGCGACGGGAATCAGGGTGTCCGGGGTCTGGGCCACGGGCGGAGTTTATCGCGGGACCGGGCTCTGCCGTGGGGAGGTCGCGCGGGAGCGGTCTAGGATGCAGGCGTGAGCGAGACCGCGACCGAGCACGAGCCCGCAGGCACCTCGAAGGCCGCCGAAGCCGAGAGCGACGCGGGGATGGAGGGTCAGCCGATCGAGCCGCCGACGCGGCGCGGGAAGCGTCCGCTCAAGGCCGGCGAGGCGGTGACGGTCAAGACGGGACTGTTCGAGAAGCTCGAGGCGTTCATCAGCCGGCTGAGCACGAAGAACAACTTCTGGCATCGGGTCTGCAGCCTGATCTGGCTGCCGTACGCGTTCCGCAGCGGCATCGTGATGAAGCGGCTGGACGACAACACGTTCCAGGCGGTCCTCCCGTTCCGCAAGTTCAACCGGAACTGGTACAACGCCATGGCGGGCGCCGCTCTTCTCGGCAACAGCGAGATCGCGGGTGGCATGTACGTCTTCGGGATGTGCGGGGGCGACTACACGGTGGTGTGCAAGAACCTCGAGTACCGGTTCCTCCGGCCGTGTCTCGGGCCCGCGGTGTACAAGATCAAGCCGCGGAACGACACGCAGGCGCTGCTCGAGTCGGGCACAGAGTTCGACATCACCGTGCAGATGGATGTCTACCAGGCGATCAGCGCTCCGGGCCAGAAAGAGAAGCGTGTGGGCCGGGCCGTCGCGGTGTTTCACGCCACGCCCAAGGCCCACCAGCGGAGCCGGGGCCGCTTCTAGCGGTCCGCCCGGGCCCTAGTCGGGCATGGAGCCGAAGAACTCGCTGTCGTCCACGACCTCGACATTGACGAGCGGTGCCCGCTCGCTGTCGGGCAGCAGGACGCCGCGGTAGACCGACCCGCAGAATCGGCATCGCACACGGACCGATCCCGGTGCCTGCGACACGTGAAGAGGCAGATAGATCGAGCAGTCGACGCACTGCGTCGGCGACACTTCGTTGTGGGTGTATTCCATTGCAGCCGGCTCGGTCTCGCGGCGAGGTTGGTGGGCCCACGAACAGATGGGGCGCTGGGCCAACGGTCGCTAGGCATATCCACCCAATATAGCATCTGAGCAGGGGCTCAGCGTCGACGCCGCGCAGCAACCAATCCGCCGAGGCTCAGCAGCGTCGCGGTTGACGGCGCCGGCACCACGGTATCGAGGTAATCGATAAGCGTTTCGATGGAGATCTCGGCGGCCTGTGCCGTCACCGCGTCGCTGGTGGAGATGCCCACATGGATGTGCCCGGCAGCGAATGTCCGAAACTCGGCGTCAGGTCCCGAGTTGAGCAGCTGGTGCCGGGTGCCGAGCAGGCCGATGAACTCGCTCAGGAACGCCCCACCACCGGCATCATCAATAAAGACACTGGGAATGATGCCCGCATCGGCGACCGCGCTGCGGATGGCCTCGGTCGGCAGCGTGCTCGGGTAGAACTCGCCCGGAATCAGGTCGTCAAAGATCGGCATCGAAGCGTCGGGCAGCGTCGGCGCGGCGTAGTCCGGCACCCAGTCGCCGGGCGCGTGCATCTGCAGCTGGCCCTCGATCTCCCAGTTCCGGCCGCGACCGCCCCGGCTGAAGGTGATGATCGCCACCGGGTTGATCTCGCTGACGATGCGGTCCCAGTCGGCCATCGTGTCCTGGTAGTCGACCTCGAAGTCTCCGACGCCCTGACCGACGCCATTCGGGAACTCGGGAAAGTACGAATGGATGTCGTAGCCCCGGCCCCGCCAGTTGCCGCCCTGCCACCCGCCCGGGTTCTGGACCGGGTTCTGCGAGAACTGACGCACGCCCTCGTTGGTCGGCGGCCAGTACCCGGTGACCAGAATGTTGTTCGTGAAGTTCTGCTGCCCCTGCGCGGCACCGGCGACCAGGATCAGAACGGGCGCGAGGCGTCGATGCATGGAGCGGCTCCCACTGGTCGTCTCCCGGAGCATCCGCGCCGGGTGCCCGAGACAGGGCAGTTCCAACATACACGCTGTTCTCGGGCGGGCAAGCCGGATGAGCCGCAAAGAGGGCCCTCCGGGCCGCGTGGCTAGACTCGGCGCATGCTGCAAGCGGCATCGTCACCCGGGTCACGCGCATCGCCCCTCGGGTGGGCGGCGTTCCTCGGCGTGAGCTGGACCTGGTGCATCGGGATGTACCTGCCCATCCTGATGGTGCGTGATCTGGGCCTGGCCGGGTATCTGGTCTTTGCGGTCCCGAATGTGATCGGGGCGGCGGCGATGGGCTGGGTCCTGCGGTCGCCCGCCTCGAGCGAGCGGCTGACCACCGAGCACGCCGGCGCCTGCCGGGCGTTCTCCATCGTCACCAACGGTTACCACGCGTTCTGGGCGGCGTGGCTCCTGGCTTACGCGGCGATGCAGCTCGAGGTGCCCGGCTGGGCGTGGAGCCTGCTGCTTGTCGCCGGCGCCTGGACGGGCGTTGCCCGGCTGCTGGTGGCGCGGGACGGGCCCGCGAGGCTCGCAGCGCTCGCAACGCTCGCCGTGAGCCTCGTCGTGCTCCTGCTCTGGCTCACAAGCACGGGCGAGGTCTCCCCCACCCTCGGCGACACGCTTGACCTCCGGCCGCCGACGATCGACGCGCTCTGGATGCTCCCCGTCAGCACCCTCGGCTTTGCGCTCTGCCCCTATCTGGACCTGACGTTCCACCGCGCGCGGCGGGGATGCGCGACCCCCGGGGCCTCGCGCCTCGCGTTCGGGGTCGGGTTCGGCCTCTGCTTCGCACTCATGATCGTGCTCACGCTGCTCTACGCCGGGCCGCTGGTCACCCTCGTCGACGGGTTCCCCGAGACCACGCCCGCCATCCCGATGGTGCTTGGCGCGGCCCTCGGCGTGCACGTGGCGATGCAGCTCGGTTTCACCGTGACGGCCCACGGCCGCGAGATCGACCGCACGGGCGAAACCGCACGCCGGTGGCACTCGGTCGTCGTCTGGGGCAGCGTCGGGCTCGGCATCGCCCTCGCCGGCGTCAGCGGGCAGCGGTGGTTCGGCATGGCGCCGGGCGAGGTCGGCTACCGCGTGTTCCTGTCGTTCTACGGGCTGGTGTTCCCGGCCTATGTCTGGCTCAACGTGTGGGACGTCCGGCGCCGGCGGCTCCGCGTTGCAACCCCGCGTTCGCTCGCGGTCACGGGCGGTGCGATCCTGCTCGCGTCGCCCTTCCTGTTCGCCGGGTTCATGCTGCGCGAGGAGCCATGGATCGCCCCGGGCGTGGCGATCATTCTGCTGGCCAAGCTGGCGGCGGGTCCAGACGGCTCAGCAGGTCGCGAGCGGTCTGGCTGACGAGCTCGGAGCCGTCGTCCACCGCGGCGCGAATGGCTTCGAGCAGCCGGCTGTCGCGTGACCCCCGGTACGCGTTCGCGAGGGCAATGAGGGCGTTGCGGCGGAACATGTCGAGCTTGATGCGCTTGAGGGCGCTCCCGCGGAGCTCGCTCGTGCGATCCTCGGGCGACCAGCTCAGGACCTGAAGCAGGTCGAAGCCGTTGCGGCGGGGCTCGTACGCGGGGTGGCGCTCGCCGGGAGCCGCCGTCGGCCGGGGCGAGTTGTGGGGGCAGACCTCCTGGCAGATGTCGCAGCCGGCGATCCAGTCGCCGATGGGCTCGAAGAACTCGGGATCGATCGCCGAGCGGTGCTCGATGGTGAGGTAGCTGATGCAGCGGCTCGCATCGACGGAATAGGGCGTGATCGCGCCGGTCGCGCCGGCGTCGATGCAGCGGGTGCA
>DAIOTV010000030.1:4926-6340 GCA_036751825.1 Phycisphaerales bacterium | reverse complement strand
AAGAAATGCAGCGGCGGGCATCCACGTGGTAGGGTGCGGTAATGGCCTGTGTGGGGCAAACGTCGATACAGCGGGTGCAGGAGCCGCAGTGGTCGGTGATGGCCTTCTGCTCGGCTGGCGGCGTCAGCTCGAGCGTCGTGAGGATGCCGCCCAGAACAAACCACGAGCCGAGCGTTGGGTTGATCGCCAGCGTGTGCTTGCCCGTCCAGCCGATGCCCGCCCGCACGGCGAGCTCTCGCTCCATTACCGGCGCGGTATCGGTGAACGCGCGGAAGCTGTGGCCCGGGAACTGCCGGGCCAGATCGTCGCAGATCGCGTGCAGCCGAACCTTGATGACCGCGTGGTAGTCATCGCCCCGGGCGTATCGCCCGACCCGGCCTCGGTTCGGCTCGGCCGGGTCCGGTGGCTCGTTGCGCGTGTGGTACAGATCCGCGACCATGATCGCCGAGACGGCGCCCTGAAGCACGAGGTTGGGGTCGAGCTTTGCCGCCGCATGCTCGGCGAGGTATCGCATCTCGCCGTGCTTTCCTGCCGCCAGCCAGCCGTTCAGCTCGTCGCCGTACGCGGTCGGCGATGCGTCGCAGATTCCGGCAAGGGCGAAGCCGTGTGCGCTGCACAGGTCGAGGACGCGGGCTGCGGGGTCCGCGTTCACGCGATCAGGCGGGAGGGCGCGACCTGACCCGCCCAGCCGCAGAGCCGTTCGAGGGCCTCGCCGACGATCTCCTCGGCGGGCGGGATCTGCTCGAACCAGGCGGCGTCCCATTCGAAGACAACCGGGATGTCGGCCTCGGCGTCGGCGAGCGCGCCGATGAACTCGTCGGTATGCAGCTCGCCCTCGCCCAGCTGCACGGGGACGCCCTCGGCGCTGTCCTTGACCCTCGCGAGCAGCAGCCTGTCTCCGAGCGTGGCGAGGGCCCGATCCGGGTCGTCGCCCGCGGCCCGGCCGACGGCGGCGTTGTAGCACGCCCCCAGCAGCGGGTTGTTGATGCGACCGATCAGCTCGGCGATCGATTCGGCGGTCGTGAACGCGCCGCCGTTCTCGAGCACCACGCGGACACCCGTGTTGCGCGCGTGATCGCAGACCATGCCCAGACGCCACGCCACGCGCTTGGCCGTCTGCTTGAGGCTCTCGCGCCCGTGGCCCTCGAACGCGAAGACGCGGACGAGCGGCGCGTCGATCTGCGCGGCGAGGTCGATCGCGTGCTTGCCCTCGCGGATCTGACGCTCGTTGTCGAAGAACGCGCGGCCGATGACCGGGGGCCGGATCGCCTCATCGAAACGGACACCGGTTGAGAGCGACGAGCACCCGATGCCCGAGGTGTCGAGCAGCGTGCGGGTCTTGGACTCGTCGGTGAGCGCGGGGTCGCACGCGAAGCGGGTGGAGCCGAAGCCGAAGGTGCGAAGGTCGATGGCG